>DAHXOQ010000160.1 GCA_027364815.1 Acidobacteriaceae bacterium
GCCCACCCTCCCCGTCATCGCGTAAATTACATCTGCTCCAACAAAAGAGGGACGCGGCCATCGCCGCGTCCCTCTTTTCATGCACCCTGCTTTACTTCGCTGAAATCATATCTTCCACTTCAAAGACTTCCGAATCCACCATCGTCCTCAACTTTGCATACTTGGCAAACGTCTCGGTCGCATCCATATCCGGATGCACTTTCTTCCAGCCCTCCATGAAGTTGTAATCCTTGTACAGCGCATCCCAGCTCGGATACACATCCACCGTCACCGCGTTGTACCTCATCCTGCTGCCTTCCGGAAACACAATCGTGTTCAGCGACCAGCCCGTCCGCGCGCCGTCCTTCAACAACTGCTCGGCAAACGGCTTCCACACCTTCTTCTCATACTCCACATAATCGTGCATGTTAGCTTCGTCAGCCTTCATGTAATTCACCACAAAGTAGTCGCCTTTGTGCATCGCGCCCACATAAGCTTCATTGTGGCTCATGTAGCTGTATACCAGCGTCGTCAACGAAGTGCGCTTGTCCACATACTCGCGCGCCGTCGCCGTCACGCCGGCCTTCTTCAGCACCTCGCCAAGCTCGTCCATTCCCATCGGCTTTGCCGGCGATCCCGGATACATCGACACAACCGTGTAATCGCATTGCGCCGCTTCACCCTGTGGAATAATATTGCGCAGCAGCATCCACGAACTATACGCGCCGGAATCCACGCGCGCCTGCGCAAATTTGCGTGCATCGCTTTCTACCCACTTGCGGAATTCAGCCATGCTCTCGCGTTTCACCTTGATACAGGCGACGCTGTGATAGCCACTCGGCGCCGTCTGCGCCATCATCGTAACGGACAGTGCCACGGCAATCGCGGCACCTAACAACATATGGGGAAGTTTCATCTCGTTCCTCTTTCCAGGCTCAAAAAAGCCGCACGGTAGAGCACGGCCCCACCCCGGCTTCAAGTCCTCACGCCACAATACACCCGCCACCAAACAACATTAAACATAAATCTCCCGCCGGGTGCCCTTGAAAATCTAGAGGACATCAAGTCTGTCATATTCACACTCACCCCATCGCAAATCACCGCATGGGCAAATTCCCATCACGCTAAAATGCAGGGCTTGGGACATTTCGAAGAGTCATGGGTACCCCACGCGCCGAGTTCATGCCAGCGCGCTTTTGCGCCAACAGCGCCGCTGGCCACCGCACAGCAGGTGATTGCAGATAATTACTCTTATCCAGCGCATAATAGGCTCAATCCAGATTCATGTTTCCAGACCGCTCGTCCCTTGACTATTTCCAGGATGGCTAACTGATGAGTAAACATTTCTCTTCTAAACCCCTCATCTCTCATCCACCTATTCCATTTAGACTAAAACTGTTAGGAGTTCGCTTTATTCATGGATAAATTTGTCATTCGCGGCGGAAATCCCCTCGTCGGCACAATTCGCGTTTCCGGGGCTAAAAACTCCGCGCTTCCCTGCATGGCCGCCGCACTCCTAACCGAGGACGAGGTCATCCTCGAGAACATCCCCCAAGTTCATGACATTGAGACCGAACGCAAGCTCCTCGTATCCATGGGCGCAGACGTCAATCTTGGCTACGGTCGCGCTCAGCATCGCACGACCATCTGCTGCAAGAACCTCTCCGACCCAGTCGCCAAGTATGAAATCGTCAAAACCATGCGAGCAAGTTCGCTCGTCCTTGGCCCGCTCGTCGCCCGCATTGGAATGGCTCGCGTCGCGCTCCCCGGCGGATGCGCCATCGGTGGCCGTCCCATCGACCTGCACATCAAGGGCCTGGAAAAAATGGGCGCAACCATCACGCAGGAGCATGGCTACCTCGAAGCTCGAGCCACACGTCTCAAGGGCGCGCACATCTTCTTCGACAAGATCACTGTCACCGGCACCGAAGACCTTCTCATGGCCGCGGTCCTCGCTGATGGCGAGACCCTCCTTGAGAACTGTGCTCGCGAACCCGAAGTCGCAGACACAGCCGCACTCCTCACCTCAATGGGCGCCAAAATTGAAGGTGCCGGCACCTCAACGATACGTGTTCAGGGCGTAACGAGTTTGCATGGCGCCCGTCATCGCATCAATCCCGACCGCATTGAAGCCGGAACCTTCCTCATCGCCGGAGCCATTACCCAGGGCGACCTGATCGTCGACAACTGCAACCCCGCCCACCTCGGCGCACTCATTGACAAGCTCACTCAAATGGGCGTGAGTGTAGAGACCATCGCTCCTGACCAACTCCGTGTTCGTGCCTCCCACCCGCTCTACGCTGTCGACATGTCCACCGAAGAATACCCCGGCTTCCCGACAGATATGCAAGCGCAGTTCATGGCCCTGGCCACCCAAGCCGATGGTGTTTCTCAGATCAAAGAGAATATCTTTGAAAATAGATTTATGCATGTGCAGGAGCTGGTGAGAATGGGGGCGAACATCAAGGTCGATGGACGGGTGGCGACAGTGCGGGGCAAGACCACGCTTTCCTCAGCTGCAGTAATGTGCAGCGATCTTCGCGCATCAGCTTCATTGGTGCTTGCAGCCATGGTGGCTGATGGCGAGACAATTCTTGACCGTGTTTATCATATGGATCGTGGTTATGAACGATTTGAAGAAAAGCTCCGCAGTGTAGGCGCACAAATCAGGAGAATGGGGAACGTTTTTGCCACCAAGGATACAGCTCCGGAAAATATTTAACTTTGTCTAAATCAGTCCATTTGCAGTGACAGCCCACATCGCATCTTGGTAACAATTGCCGCGTATCAAACGCAACATTAATTGCCTATATATGAGTATTATTATGTTAACCGTGGAAACTTGTTTTTACGCTCGCTGGCAACGGCTAATGAATTCAGAGTGTTAATCAGCCGGCTTTTCCTGAATTGAGGCAAAATGAACTGGAGTGCAATTCCCGATATTACGGCTGCCGGATTCCTGGCGATTGCATTTGCTTCCGTGCTGAATCGAAATGGGGTCTCCGGGCCCTACCGTTGGCTGATTGGTTGGTTGCTGATCGTATTGCATTTTGTAGCGCTTTTATTTATTTCCATGCCAGCGTTCTGGGGCAATCTCGCTGATATTATCTCTACCACCGCACTTCTCTGGGCTGCCGTCTTTTTTATGTGGGAGACAGTACCCTATAAAAGCTTAAATACCAGCAGATACATGCTATTCAGCATTTTGACGGCCAATCTAGTCCATTCAATATTCAGCAACATCGCCAATAGTTCAACACTTGCTCTCGATTTATCCTCTGCATTGTATGCAATTGGGCCGCTAACCGTTATGGCATTATCATGGAAGCAGATTCATGCACCGATACGCATTTTGGCTGTCTCCAGCTATTGTGCACTGAGCATATTCCTGATTTTTTTGAATCATTACCCCCAACCTCATATGCTTCTGGCCTATGCACCAGAATTTCTGATTACCTATCTGCTATGCAGTGTCCACTTTACTGCTATCTATGGGCGCGCCACTGCTGGTTCACTAATCACAATCACTGGGATGTATTTATGGGCATCTGTTTTTATCATTGCGCCCTATTTGTCTATTCACCCGCCCTCATTTCACATCGAAGAAGAAGTTTGGAACCTGCCCAAGTACATCGTAGCCGTTGGAATGATTTTGCTTTTGCTTGAAAATCAAGTTGAACATAATCGGTTTTTGGCACTGCGTGATGAATTGACAGGCTTGCCGAATAGAAGGCTATTTCAGGATCGCTTATCCAGAGCCATTGAACGTGCGCGGCGCTCTGGCACGCAAACTGCACTTTTGATGATCGATTTGGATCACTTCAAGAGTGTCAACGATACACATGGTCACATTGTGGGTGACGAATTGTTGAAATGTATTTCCAGAAAACTCGAACAGCGTTTGCGTAAAACTGATACTGTAGCTCGCACCGGAGGGGATGAATTTTCAATCATACTGGAGTGCCCAATTGAGCGCGAAGAGGCTAACAAGGTCGCGGATTCATTGTTATCAGAGGTGCGTGAACCAATAGCATTGGGAAACCATCTTGTGCAGGCAAGTTTTAGTCTTGGAATCGCACTTTATCCGGAAGATGCTCTGTGTCTAGATGATCTTTATATTGCGGCAGATACAAATATGTACAAATCAAAATCGGCGGTTTTGACCAGTCAGTAGAAGAGACAATCGATCAACAAAACAAACAGGCTCAGAATTAATCTGAGCCTGTTTGTTTAACTTATCGTTGGTCAAGCGGTTATGCTTGCGTACCGCCCGGGCGGCTTCCACCACCGCGACCACCGCGACGACGGCGGCGACGGCGATTGTTATCTATGCCTGGCTGTGATGCTCCCGGAGTTGTCACTCCTACTGGTGCGCCATCAGCACGATTGAAGTTAGGCTCGTTCTCTTCGTCGAACTCTTCAGTTTCATCCTCATCAAAGTCGTCTCCGCCTTCAATAAAGATTGTGCTCTGGTTGGTTGAAGGCTGACGCTCATCGAACTCATGACGCGGACGCTGCGGTTTAGCAGGCGCTGCCTGAGCATCTAACTCAACTTCAGGGCCTTCGGTTTCAGGTTCAGCGGGTGCAACTGGTGCAAGCTTGGCCTTTTGCTCCTTGATGAGCGCTTTGCGGCTGAGCTTGATGCGGTTGCCCTCAATAGCGAGAACCTTGACCATCACCTGATCGCCTTCGCGCAGTTCATCCTTCACTTCCTTGACGCGATGCTCAGCAATCTCGGAGATGTGCAGAAGACCATCAGTTCCTGGGAAGAGCTCCACGAATGCTCCAAACTCGGCGAGTCGAACGACCTTACCCAGATAGACTTTGCCAATCTCGGGTACGGCGGTTATGTTGCCGATGATTTCGAGCGCCTTGGCGAGTCCTTCACCATCAGAGGAGGCAACATTCACGCGGCCTGTATCGTCCACGTCAATCTTGACGCCGGTCTGCTCAATGATTCCGCGAATCGTCTTGCCACCAGGTCCGATAAGGTCACGGATCTTGTCGGTGGGAATGTGCAGAGTGTGAATGCGTGGCGCAAACTTGGAACGCTCCTGGCGTGGGCCATCAAGCGCTGCATCCATTTTGTCGAGGAGGAAGAAACGTCCGCGACGAGCCTGCTCCATGGCTTCGCTCAAAATCTGGCGAGTGAGTCCGCCAATCTTGATATCCATCTGCAGTGCAGTAATTCCCTTGCGTGTGCCAGCAACCTTGAAGTCCATGTCGCCGTAGTGATCTTCAGCACCTGCAATGTCGGAGAGGATTGCGTAATCATCGCCTTCCTTGACGAGCCCCATTGCAACACCGGCAACTGAACCCTTGAGTGCGATACCGGAGTCATAAAGCGCAAGACTCGCACCGCAAACCGAAGCCATTGAAGAAGAGCCATTCGACTCGAGAATATCCGAGACAATACGAATCGTGTAGGGTGACTCTTCTGCGCTGGGCAGAACTGCGGAGATGGCGCGCTCAGCCAATGCACCGTGGCCAATTTCACGACGGCCTACACCAGTCATGCGGCCAGTTTCGCCAACGCTGAATGGCGGGAAGTTGTAATGAAGCATGAAGTTCTTCTTCTGCTCGCCTTCAAAGGACTCCAGGCGCTGACCATCATCGGTTGTGCCGAGGGTTGCAGTAACAAGAGCCTGAGTTTCACCACGAGTAAAGAGGGCTGACCCGTGTGTACGCGGCAGAACGCTGGTCTCGATGGAAATGGCGCGAATCTCGTCGAAAGCGCGACGGTCAGGGCGAATGCGATCACGCGTAACCTGCGCACGGAAGGTGCGCTCGCGCAAAAGCTCGTAATAAGTGCTTAGCTTTTTCTTTGCTGCCGGATCATCAGCCGGAAGTTCTGCTGCCAGCTCGTCCTTGATCTGCTTGACGAGTGCATAGCTCTCGGTCTTGGCATGCTTCTTGGTGTCGAGTGCATCCTTCAGACGCTCACCAACCTTGGCTTCGAGTTCTTTGTAGTAGCTCTCATCCGTCTCAGGGGCTGTGAATGCACGCTTGGGTTTGCCTGCAACAGCAGCGAGCTCATCGATTTTCGCAACAATCTTCTTGATCTCGACGTGCGCGAACTCAATAGCAGCAAGAACAATCTCTTCAGACTCTTCCTTTGCACCGGCTTCGATCATCACGATGCCGTCCTTGTGGCCGACAACCATGATGTTCAAAGAACTGCCAGCGCGCTCAGAGTAAGTGGGGTTAATAACAAACTCACCATCAACGCGACCAATGCGCACTGCGCCAACGGTCGTGGTGAATGGAATATCAGAAAGCGCAAGCGCCGCAGCTGCTGCGTTGATGGCGATCACGTCAGGGTCATTCTCTTTATCCGCGGAGAATACAAGTGCAATGACTTGCGTCTCGTTACGGAATCCATCGGGGAACAACGGACGGATCGGGCGATCAATCTGACGGCAGGTAAGAACTTCCTTTTCGCTGGGGCGACCTTCGCGCTTGATGAATCCACCGGGGATGCGACCGCCTGCATAGGTGTACTCGCTGTAATCAACTGTAAGCGGGAAGAAATCGATTCCTTCTCTGGGATCCGGAGATGCGACGGCGGTAGACAACACAACGGTGTCACCGATAGATACGAGTGCTGCACCTGAAGCCTGCTTGGCCATGCGTCCGGTTTCAACAACCAGCCGCTTGCCGCCTGCAAGCTCAA
>DAHXOQ010000161.1 GCA_027364815.1 Acidobacteriaceae bacterium
TGATTTGGAAGGCAATTATCAATCGCGACGTTCCGCGACTCTATGTTGAAGCCAAGGCTTTCCTCAAGCTGCGTTCACAGCGCAACAAGATGGTCAAGGACTCGCGCAGCAAACAAGCAACAGCAAGCGCCTAACCCGCAACTTATATTCGACATTGGGCGGCGCTGATTGCGTCGCCTTTTGTTTGTTCATTGATTTTTACTTCAGCGCGATTTGAGCAACAAGGAGCACGACCCAGCCCATGGCGCATCACCGCCTCACATTGCAGCAAATTGGAGTCCTGGCGCTCGTTGCCATTTGCGCGCCACTCGGTGACGCTTGCCTTTCGCGTGGAATGAGGCATCTGCCCGCGATCACACTCACGCATCCGCTCGAGCTTGTATCCGCTGTCTTCACGCCATGGATTGCGTTTGGAATTTTGCTCTTGATCGGCTTTTTTGCCAGCTATCTCACTGCACTTTCCTGGGCCGACCTTACGTTCGTACTTCCAGCTACTGCACTGGGTAACGTGATTATTGTGCTCCTATCGCACTTTTGGCTACGTGAACCCATCAGCCTGGCACGATGGGCTGGAGTCGCGCTCATCACGATTGGAGTCAGCTTTGTCGCACAAGGTCCATCGCGGACTGAACACGTACCCAAGACTTCCGAAATCCAGAGCGCAGCGAATGACGAGGCAGCATCATGATCCTTTTTCAAGCGGTCAACACGCCCAGTCCCTCGCCTAATCCATGGATTGCCGCATTGATGATTGCAGCCGTCATCCTCACATCAACAGCAGGCGAAGTACTCACAGCAGCTGCGATGAAGTCTATTGGAGACCTTGACGATATTCGTGCACACTCTGGTCTCAAGGGCGCTATTAAAGCCGTCCTTACCTGCCCACTTTTTTTTGCAGGGGTAAGTTTTTTGGCAATCGCTTTCTTTGCGCTGTTGTTCGCGTTGAATCATTTAAACCTCAGCCTCGTAGGCCCTGCTGCTGCATCGCTCACACTGGTCACCAATGCGATTGCAGGCAAATTTTTCTTGAAAGAAAATGTTGACCGCCGGCGTTGGGCCGCAGCTATTCTTGTTTGTATAGGGGTCTATTTACTAGCTCATTAAATCAAACGACTAACCGAAAAGACGCATCAAACCACGTGGCCTCAAATCATTGATTAAAAGTTTCCCCGGTTCACCAATTCTCTTAAGCAGCTCTTCCGCGGCCAAATGGCCGCTTCGCGCGGCACTTTCCATCGTTGATGGCCAACCGGTCTGAATCCAATCCCCTGCCAGGAATAATTGTGGCCACGGTGAGACTGGCGATGGCCGCGAAGAATCAATCCCGGGCGGTACGCCGAATGTCGCGCGCACTTCCTTAATCAGCACAACCTTTTCCAGTTTTGCTTCATTCACAATCGGGAAAAACTCGGCCAGTTCTTTGAGCGCCAATGTAATTGCCTCTTCACGAGATAATGCAGCGAAAGAGCGGGTCGCGCTGACTACAAGCTCAATGTAATTTCCGCCTCGCCCAGTCTGTAATTTGGATTGATTGTACATCCAGTGAATTTCTCTATCGAGCAAGACAGCATGCTCAAGCTCAGTAATTTCGCGGTCAAACCAAAGATGCACACTGCAAATGGGCCAGTGCTCCTGCCTCTGAATCTGGGCCAACAGAGCATCTACTCCGGGACATATTGGCAGATTTGAAATCAACTTTTCCGTTGCTTCAAAGGGTAAAGCGAGGATGATGAAATCAGATTCAATCTGGCCGTCGCGTGTACGAATCCACCATTGCGCTGATTCTTTATCCCACTCCGCGCCTTCAACGTTCGTGTTGAGCAACACGCTGCCGCCGCGGCTTTCAATAAATTGCGCAACACCGGAGTACAACTCGCTGAGTGGAACGCGGCTCATCCCCATTGCGCCTGCTTCGGTAGAGTTCAGAAATAGTTCGCGAATTACCTTCGCGGCGTAAGGCAGGGCTATCTCGTCAATCTCGGCGTTCAGCGCGCTCGCAATCACCAAGCGCCAGAATCGATTCACTGCGCCGGGCGTCTGCTTATGTCTGCGCAGCCAATCAGCGAGAGATTCTTCCGACTTCATCGCCGCCGGTCGCATCATCGCGCTGAATGCCCGCCCCAGCGCAACCTTGTCTGCAAATGAAAAAGCATGCGCACTCATCATGCGCGGCAATCCATGCAGAGGCGCGGGGAGTAGCGATGGTCCAAGCAGTGATCTGCGCCCGCCCGGCTCAATCATCGTCATTTCTTTGGTCCAGTTAATTTTGTCGGCAACACCGATGCGTTTGTAGAAGCCGATTAGATTTGTACAGCAGCCGAAGAGCACATGCTGGCAGTTATCGATTATTTCGCCAGCACCAGGATGTGGATATGAGCTTGCCCGGCCACCGAGATAACCACGCCGCTCAACTAACTGCACACGCCAACCGGCTTCAGCCAGCGCACAGGCCGCACTCATGCCCGCGACGCCGCCTCCAATGACGGTTACAAATTTGCTCGTCTTTGCGTTGAGGTTAGTCACTCTGTTTCCATTTTACTGAGTCGATAGAATAAATTGTTGATGCCATCTGGAATACTCACATTCACTTAACTAAATAGCTTCACCATCACCATTTTGCACATTCCAACGCTCAAAATCTCCAGTTTTTGAAAAGTTGGAACAGAAATTCTTTTTTTGTATACCTCAAAATTGGCACACTTAATCCGCTTCAGGAGTGCGTGGTAAATGCGGACCAAAACCCACAACGCGGGGCGGCTCTCGCGATCGATCAAAGGCAGCAACTCCGTCGCGGATTGATAGAACTCCTCCGCACGCGCGGCCAGTGCAGCTAATAAGGAACGCTCTGACTCGGTCACCGCAGTTTTCGGTCTGTGATTGAGCAGTTGCTCCAGTTGCACCTGATGTTGCGAAAGATAATCAAGCGGCAGATAGACTCGATTCCGCTCAGCATCCTCAGCGACATCACGAAGTATATTCGTCAACTGAAAGGCAATTCCAGTTCTCTCTGCCAACTTCTCTGCGCGAGGATCAGTGTAGCCAAAGATTCTGATGCAAACCAGGCCCACAACAGAGGCAACCAGATAGCAGTATTGGTAGAGATCGTGGAAGGTTGCATAGGTATCGGGCTCACTCCGACCCATAGATACGTTGCCGTCAGCTGATTCCAGATCCATCGTCGTTCCTGCGACCAACTCATCAAGAAGTCCATACGGAATAGCGAATCGCTCGCATGCATCGCGTACTGCGAGGAAGACTGGATCAATCGTGGGTCCGCCCTGCCGCGCAACGTGCCAATCTGCGAGCCATTCATCAATCAGTCTGCGGCGCTCGATGCGCGGAAGAGTCTCGTCATCTGCTAAATCATCAGCTTTACGCATGTAGGCATAGATGGCACAGATTGCATCGCTGCGTTCTTCAGGAAGAGCTACAAATGCGTAGTAGAAATTCCTGGCTTCGCGCTTGGCAATCGCGCGGCAGGTTGCATACGCAGCTGATAATTCTTCGCTCACGCTGCCGCCTTCACTCCAAGACGAATCCCCGGAATAAACTTGCCGGCAACAGCACGAAAGGCCAGCATGAGCTTCGACGACTTTGAAATGACAGGTCGCGCACTCAAAACGTCAAAGTTACGCTTTTCGATTGCGTTGAGTATCTCAAGGCCACCGCGGCTGAAGAGGTCAAGGTCGAGTGCAAGATCTCTGTCAACTTTCTGAATGAGCGGCAAACCTTTTGCAAATAATTCACGCGTGTACTCAACTTCATACTTCAATAATGCGCGAAATTCATCTGATGCATGTTGTGTCAGAAGTACTTTTTCGTTCACATTGAATCGACGCATATCGGCTTGAGGCAAATAGACTCGGTCTTTCTCTAAATCCACACGCACATCCTGCCAGAAATTTGCCAACTGCAAGGCGGAGCAAGTTGCATCGGAGAGAGCAAAGCGTTCAGCATCGGTATAACCACAAATATAAAGTACCAGACGCCCGACTGGATTCGCCGAGTAACGACAGTAAGCGAGCACATTATCCATCGTCTCAAAGCGTGTCACTGTTTGGTCTTGACGGAAGGCCACGAGCAGATCGGCAAAGGGCTCTTTGGGAATCCTACATTCGTGAATCGTCTCGGCCCGCGCCACAAATACCGGATGCTTTGCGCGCCCTTCATAGCAAGCATCAAGTTCCCTTCCCCAAAGATTCAGCAATGCTAACGATTGTTCCGCGTTGCCAACTTCATCACCGAGATCATCCGAGATTCGGCAGTACGCAGAGAGGGAGTGAAAGTGCGGGCGAAGTCGGTTGGGAAGAAACCAGGATGCAACGTGAAAATACTCTTAATGAGATTCGGCCATCGCTTTGCAGTACTTGCGAGCTTCTTCAAGAGTCGGCGTAACATCTGGCGTGCGATAGCTCGCGGGCAAGGCGCTCCATCCAAGCTCTATGAGTTCCGTCTCCGTTGTCGCCTGTGTCATCTGAACCTCAAAAGGATTGCAAATCCTCAAATGAACTGCACTCTTAAGATCATTTTACCAACGTTGCGCTGGCTCAGATGAGTCCCGGAAGTATGGCGGTTTTAATCTCGTGACTGCGATTCATCAGCCGTTCAAAGACGCTGTTGAGCTCATAGAGATGGGCGTGACCGGTAATGAAACACTCCGCCTTGAAGCTGCCGCCGGCAATCAGGTCGAGAGCGCGTTTGCAGATAGCTGGTGTGTGGTGGAAGGTGGCGCGCAAAGTGATATCGCTGTAATGAATATGATTTGTATCGATGCGAACATGTGTTCCCGCAGCGCATCCGCCAAAGAAATTAACTGTTCCGCCTTTGCGGACCATTTCAACGGCTTCTTCCCAGGTATCTGGAACGCCGACTGCTTCAATTGCAATATCTACGCCACGATGCAAATCAGTCAGCGCACGGACAGATTCAACAACTTTCGATTTCCTTGTCGTTTGAACAATGTGTGCTGCGCCCAGTTGCTTTGCAGCTTCCACCTGGCCATCATGCTTGACCACGGCAATCACCTTGCAGCCATTGATCGCGGCTACGTGCATCATCAACAAACCGAGCGGACCGCCACCGATAACGGCGACAGTATCGCCTTTATGCGGCATTGAATCTTCGAAACCGTGTACTGCACAGGCTAACGGCTCGGTTAATGCTGCATGTTCAAAAGGCACGTGAGCAGGAATATGCAGAGTGTTTTTCTCAACGATGCGCGCGGGAATGCGAATGAATTCGGCGTAGGCACCGTTATTGAAGAGCAGATCATCGCAGAGATTTTCCTGATTGCGTTTGCAGAAGAAGCAGTTGCCGCAAGGCGCGGAATTCAACGCCACCACGCGATCGCCAACCGAAAAGCCAGTGACTCCCTGGCCAACTTCTATCACTGTTCCGGCTTGTTCGTGGCCGAAGAGCGCTGGCGGAACAATCATCTTGGCGTGGTAACCGCGGCGAAAAACTTTTAGATCTGTTCCGCATGTAAGCGCCACCCCAACTTGTACGATGAGTTCACCTGCCGCTGCGCGCGGTACAGGGACCTGCTCAATGCGCACATCTTCACGTCCGTGGAGCACAGCAGCTTGCATTGTCGTTGACATCTTCACTTACTCCGCACCCCTGCCAAGTACAGGCTCAATCATAATCTTCATCGAATCGGCCTTGGGGTGCGAGGCGACATCGATAGCCGCAACGGCATCCTCCAATAGGAAGCGATGCGAAATCAAAGAAGTCAGGTCAAAACCTTTACTATACCCCTTCAAAACCAGATCCGTCACTTCATCAGCATACTCGAAGGTAGCAGAATAGGAGCCCACCAGATCTTTTTCATCCATGCAGACTGCGCCGGGATCAATGAGTGCCTCACCATGCTGGGTCTGCGCAAAAAGCATGACCTTGCCGCCCGGACGCGCCGCATCCATCGCCATTTTTATCAACGAGTTGCCACCGACAGCCAGAATCACGGCATCGGCCCCGCGGCCGTCAGTTTCCTTCCTGACGCGAGCAACTACGTCTTCATTGGCGGCGTCGATTGGGCTTTTTAAACCAAATTTTGCCGCAATGGCGTGGCGCTCAGCGTAGAGATCTGAAGTCATCACATGCGCACCACTGCGCGCCGAAAGTGCGGCCAACATGAGACCAATAGGGCCTTGTCCGATGACCAAAACAGTCTCGTCGGCAGACAGGTTCAACTGCTTCACGCCTTTGAGACACGTGTTAATCGGCTCAATGAAAGCTGCCTGCTCAAATGGAATGCCGTCGGGGATTTCGATAACCCCACCACCTTCGACAATCCAATCCATCACGCGAATGAACTCTGAAAATCCACCGCCTGAAGGTTCCATCCCAGCCGTCGCGCCGACTTTTTTATATTGCGCGCATTGTGCGGGTGTGTGTTTGCGACAGTAGTAGCATTTGCCGCATGGCACGTGGTGATAGACCATCACACGATCGCCGATTGAGAACCGCGTCACACCATCGCCTATTGCAACAACTTTCCCAGCCATCTCATGCCCAAAAATTCGCGGTGCTGAATGCGAGCCCGTATGAACTTTTTTGAGATCAGTCCCACA
>DAHXOQ010000162.1 GCA_027364815.1 Acidobacteriaceae bacterium
GCCTTCAGAGGGGAAGGGGATATGCATGTGGCCGTTCCACGCCAGTATGCCTTCGCCGAGTCCGGTTCCGGCAGCGATCAGCGCGCGGTTGCCGATCTGGCTGGGGTCGCCTTCAGAGAGATGGTAGATTTGTTCGGGGGCGAGTTCGGCGATGCCGTAGCCGTTGGCTTCAAGATCGTTGATGAGGTAAACGTGCGGGATGTTGAGGCTTTTGGTGAGCTCAAAGGAATCGAGAGTCCACGGAAGATTCGTCAGTCGCAGCCGCCCGTCGCGCACCGGCCCAGGCACACCGAAGCACGCGGTGGCAACTTTGTGATCGCCGAGGAAGGCGTGCACAATTTCCTCGATGCCGGAGAAATCTTTGGCGGGGAATTTTTCTTCGCGCGTGTGGTGGAGCTGCCCGTGGGAGAAGTCGTAGAGTGCGAGGTGGACTTTGGTGCCGCCGATATCGCCTGCAAGAATCATGAGTTCCTCACGAAATTAGCCTGCCGCGATTTTGCTCATTGGGAGCGGGGAGGAGCGCTGCGGCGGCTTGGTCCAAAAGTACTGTCAGTATACCGCTGGATGGGCGGATGAGCTGGCTGGGGAGTAGATCAGGTTTGCGCGCGCCTTGCCAGACATTTGAGACGGCAGGAGCTTTGGCCGCACCTGAGATGAGGAAGAAAACCGTGCGCGCCTGGTTGATAACGGGCCACGTCAGCGTGATGCGGGTGGTGGATTTTTGCGGGATGGGGTTGGCGAAGACGAGCGACGTGATGTTGTAAATGGCTTCGGTGTTAGGGAAGATACTGGCCGTATGTCCGTCGTCGCCCATGCCCAGCATGACGAGGTCGAAGGTGGGAGTTTCAGCGCCCTCCAGACGGAAAGAATTTCTCAGCTCTGATTCGTATCTTGCGGCGGCAACGTCAGGCGCAAGTTCAGCTTCAATACGGTGAATTTGCGCAGGTGGTAAAGTGGTCGCGGGGAGATGGTCAAAGAGAGCCTCCTTGACCATTCTGTAATTGCTATCCGAGTCGGTGGGAGGTACTGAACGCTCGTCGACAAAGTAGAGATCTAACCTGGACCACGGCATGCGCGCGAGGAATGGGTGAGCCGGGTCGGCGAGCAGCGCGTAAGCAGCTCGCGGAGTGCTGCCGCCGCTGATCGCGATGCGTGCGCGACCGCGAAGTGCGACGGCTGCCTGGACGGTGAAGGTGATGAACTCGGCAGCGGCAATTGCGAGCGCGTCGGCAGTAGGGGAGATGCGGTAATCGATAGTGAGCGGCATGGGTTTGCCTTAATGATAATTGCAATGGCTACTTTTTTACGATGCGAATCGAGCCATCCGTTTCTACTGAATAGACTCGATTTTTGCCGGCGCCAACAATTTCAGGCAGTAAAGGTTTGCGGGAAAGGACACAGAGCACATCCGTATCTTCAGGAACATCAGAGAGTACATGCGTGTGATAGCCAAAGGCATTTTTTTTGCTTAAATCGAATTCGAGTTCAAGTATGGCTTTGTGGAGTTGACGCTTCTCCATAATTTTGGATCCGTCGCCTGAGATGATGTAACGAACATCGCCACCGAGAGGCCAGATGGTGTCTTTGACTTGCGCCGGATAGACGTAGACATAAAAATTTCCGTCGGGAGTGGGGAGGACGGAAACATTGTAGGAACGGCTTTCGCCTTGAAAGTCTGAGAGAGCAAGATCAATGGCGTGCTCCATCGCAGCAACGCTTGCTGGGGCTTCTTTGGGAAGGTCATATTTCTTGGCGGTGAATTCGCCAGTGTGATTGACTTCATCGGCTTCATAGCGTATCAGCAATTTTGTGTGGTCATCATTCCAACTGCCGAAGAGTACACTCCAGCCGTTGTCCTGCTTGATGCACACGTAATGGCTGAGGCCGAGTGTATCTGGCTTGAGTTCAAAAAATGCGTCAGTGCCGTGCCATGCGGCTTGATCGTATTCGTAGAGCAGGCGGCCGCGTTCGGTGACTCCATCGAGATAGTTTTGTAACGCTTTGCCTTTGAGTTGGGCGGAGAGTGGAGCGGAGAGTAGCAGGCAAATGAGAAGCAAGAAGCATTTTTTCATGGAGAACTCCATGGTTGATGTTAGAGCTTGAGGGGTAGTGTATATTGATTCGCCCATGGCTGGGGCTTAGCCGTGTCAATCACTCGCTTGGGAAGCTTGCGGAGGTCTAGGAGCAAACCGGGCGACGATGAGGCGGTTAAGAGGAGTTTCCCAACGGATGTAGATGAAGTAGGAGATGAGAGCTAAGATTGCGGCAACGAGGATGGCGAGGATTGCGGAATATGCGCCAGTGAAATTGAGCAGCTTGCCCAGCCATCCAATCAGCGTCACGCCCAGGCGCTGATGGAGAAGATAGAGACTATAAGAGGCAGCGCCGATGGCGGTCAGAAGTTTGAAAGAAAGGATTCGATTGACAAATGTTAGGCGAGCCGCTGCGAGGAAGAGGAGCGGGAGTGAGATGGTGATGGCTAGTTCCGAGTAAGAGCGGTCGAGTGCGGCCTTCGCGAGCAGGCTTAGGATTGCGATGCCGAAGAGGGTAGGTCTCAGGCTCCGTTGCAGATGGTTCTCAAGCAGATAGAAAGCGATGCCGAAAAGGAACCAGGGCAGGTAATCGATAAAGAAAAGCTGGTTGAGCAGATTGTGCCCGCGTAGATGAAAGAAGCAGATAACCAGATTGGTTGCAAGTACAATGGCGCTGAAGATGCAGAAGTTTTGGATGAATCGAACTTTGCAGGCGAAATAAATAATTGCAGCAAGAAGATAGAACCGAACCTCAACGAATAATGACCAGTATGCGCCGTCGATCCACTGGAATTGGGTTGAGTGAAAGAGCCAGTTGAAGTAGCGCGGATCCACAAAGGTGAGTGAGGGAATCAAACCGAGTGCAGAAGGCAGAAAGTAGTGTATAGGAATGGCGCGTATCAGAAGCAAGCTGATGAGGCAGCAAAGCAGCATTGAGGGCCAGAGGCGCGCAAATCTGCGAACAGCAAATTCGCGCGCGGTAGTGCATTTGTACAGAGTGAGGGTGATAACAAATCCAGAGACAATAAAAAAGAGATGCACTCCGTAGTTGCCGAAGCGGAAATAATGCGAAAATAAATTTCCATAGGGATAGAAATTTTCTAAATGATAAGGCTGCGTCCAATCGGAAAAATAGTGATAGAGAATGACAGAAAGTATTGCAACACACCTGAGTCCGTCGAGGTAGAGTATTCGCGGGGGATTTGGCAGCTTTGGCATACTCAGTGGCATCTCTTACCTCATCCATGAGCGTACACGATGAAGTTTTGCCGGCGAGATTGTAAGGGAAAATTATTTGCCCAGGTACAACCGGTATTGCAGCTCAATCACGCCGGCGGAGCGGGCGAGGCCGAGCTTGACGAGGTTGTATTGAAGCTCGGATTGAACAAGGTTCGATTGCGCTGCCGCCAATGAGGATTGGGCCTGCACTACAGGCAGGTTGGTGTCGAGGCCGGCATTGTAGCGCTCGGTTTCGTCAGAAAGAATCTGCGTGGCCAGTTCAACATTGGAGCGGGCGACTACCACGAGCTTTTGCGCTGTCTGCACATCAAGAAGAGAGGCTCTTACTTGCTGGTCGATGCGGTGCGTCAGGTCGTCGAGCTGCGAGTTGACGGCGGAGATCTGCGCAGAAGCGATGTCAACGTCACTGCGGATTTGCGCCTCGCGGAAGATCGGGAAGCTGAGCTTGCCAATGGCGGCGAAGTTTCCATGCGTGCCGACTCCGGCGACATCGGGGGCGGCGTAGTAACCGTTGAATGAGAGTGTTGGCCAACGCTGATGCTGGTATCCGGCTTTTGCGGCACGGGCTTCGTCGCGTTGAGAAAGCAGGTTGAGGTAATCCTGGCGGCTTCCATAAGCCAGTGCGCGCAGCTCTTCCGGAGTGTTGAGTGCGAGCTCGCTGTAAGGCGTCGGGTCAGTGAGTGCGATCGGCTGCGATGGCGCAAGGCCAATCTCGCGGCGCAGCAGGATCAGGGATTTCTCGTGCGCATTCTCGGCGGCGATCACCTGCTGCTGCTGAGTTTGCCACTGCACATGGGCGCGCAGCTCATCGAGATTGGTGCCCACGCCGGCGTTGTGAAGTTCGGGAGCGTGGTCAAAAAGCAGGCGGTCGGCCTTCTCCAGTTCGCGTGCGTTCTCCAGGTCGCTTTCTGTAGCCAGCGCGCGCAGGTATGCGGTGGCCACCTGCTGCACCACTTCGCCGCGCGCGGTCATGCGGGAGTAGTGCGAGACTTTCTGCAGAGCGCTGGCAGCGTGAAAAACATCGAAGACAGGGAAGGAGAAGAGGGTTTGCTTGAAGCTGACGGAGCCTTCGGCGACAGTGGCTTTGGTGATGAGTGAGAGGTTGGGAGGAATCGGGAAGATGGTGCCGATTTTGGCGATGAAGCCGGGAGTGAAGCCGAAGGCCTCGAGATTGAATTGATGAACTCCAATGGAAGAGTTGAGGCGAATGTCTGGCAGAAAAAGCTGTGCCGCTTCAAGGCGCTGACCATGTGAGGCTTTTTCATTGGCTTCGGCCTGCTTGAGGCCGAGGTTGAATTCAAAGCCGCGCCGGATGGCTTCGTCGAGCGAGAGGTTGATGGTCTGGTCGGTGGCTTCATGAAGTGTGATGGAGCCGTAGTAAGGGTTTTGGGCAGAACTGGGGTTGCTTGAGACGTAAGTTTGCAAAGAGAAGCGCGGAATGTTGGGAACAACGGGGCGGACGATTTCGCTGTCGGCCGGGTTGCCGGATAGCTGAGCCTGTGCTGCGGCGGAGAAGTACGCGAGCGAAAGTGCGGCTAAAAAGATGGGTAGCCGGGCGCGGGAGTAAGATTGGGGCGCGAATTTCACTTTATCTATTCTCTCAGATGCGCGAGAGGTGAAAAAGAAGCAGAAACGCAGGAACTACGACCCATAGCTTAAACAGACCGGATGCCCCAGATCCTACCCACAGCACGCTTAAAAAACTCAACGTTCCCATTGCGGTCAAAAATTCAACGTCAACGTTGAAAGATCGAACGCTTCAATTAACACGGATTTCAGTTCAATCGAAATTATGCATCGCTGCCGTCGCCTTCAAAGCGGGCGAGCTGCTCGCGACGGGGTGGGGTGGTGAAGAGGCTGACCACAACCATGCTGAGGATCGAGGCGAAGAGTGCGGGGAAGATGGCACTGCGCTCACCAATGAATGCGGGAAGGTTGGCGTGGATCCAGAGCTGGATGGCGCTGATGTCCCAGGTGAGGGTGACGACGGTTCCGGCGGCGATAGAGGCGACGGCCCCCCATGCAGTGACGCGTTTGGAGTAGAAGGCGGCGAGGATGACCGGGGTTAGGGCGGCTGAATAAATTGTGTAGGCGTAAAGCATTTTTGCGAGGATGCTTTCGGCATAGAGAGCTTGATAAAGAGCCCAGATGCCGAGGAGGACGACCATGAGGCGGGATACGATGAGCACGCGTTTGCTGGAGGCGTCAGGCCAGATGTAGCGGGCAAAGAGATCGTTGACCAGATTGGTTGAAGACGAGAAGAGATAGTTTGAAGCTGTCGAGATGACCTTGGCGAAGACCGCGCCAAGTAGGAGCGCGCCCATCAGAGCCGGCAGTCCGTGTCGAGCTGTGTAAGGAATGATCTCGCGCGGGTGAGCGGCGACTTCGCCGGTGGCGTAGAGAGCGGAGCCAAAGATGGCGATGGCAACGATGAGGCTTTCCAGCAAGAGTGTACCCAGTATCCAGCCAACAACGGAGATGCGCGCGTCGCGCTCGCTTTTGGCCGAGAAAAATTTCTGATACATCACCTGATTTCCCAGCATGAGCATCAAAGTGGGGACAAGGAATTCCATGGCCTGGGCGAAGTTGATGGTGCCAAGTAGATGGAAGTGCGATTCGGGCAGAACGGCATGCAGGCCCTGCATTGCACCGGCTTTGAAGTAAAGCATGGGTGCGGCGATAACGCAGATCACGGTCACGAGAGAACCGATGGCTACATCCATATAAGCGACCGAGGACATGCCGGCGAGCGCGGTGGTCAGGATGACGAATGCTGCGATGATCCAGGCCCCCATTTCGTGGGAGACTACGTCGGGGAAGATGAGGTGGAGAACGTCACCGCCGCCACGGAATTGGTAGCTGGTGATGGCGGTGTAAGCGAAGAGGATGGCGATGGCTCCGAGGATGCGTGCGGTCTGGTTGTAACGGGCTTCGAGGAGGTCAGGAAGGGTGAACTGGGCGAAGCGTCGGGCGCGGGGAGCGATGAAGTAGATAAGGAGGAGACCGATCCAGCCGCCGGCAGGAATCCAGAGTGCGCCGAGGCCGTTTCGGTAGGCGCTTTCAGCTCCGGCGAAGAGGGAACCTGCGCCGATCCACGAGGTGAGGAGGGTCAAAACGAGGACGAAGGCGGGCAGGGAGCGGCCGGCGACGAGGTAATCAGCCTTGTTTTTGACGAGCAGCGAGCGGTAGATGGCCACAGAGAGCAGGGCTACGACGATGACCACCAGAACCACTACATAGAGCATAGACATGCTTTGAACCTCATATAAGGATTCAATCGACTGT
>DAHXOQ010000163.1 GCA_027364815.1 Acidobacteriaceae bacterium
CCATCAACGGGTAGCTGATGTTTGCGGTGAGGTGATAGACGGCTTCAACCTTGATGCGGCGCGGCACGTCGGAACGGAAAACTTGCGGCAGAACTTTAATCGAAGTTTGAATCAGACCCTTGGCCCAGCGTGCCTGCTGGGTTTTGAAGGCGGTCATCTCAATCGGCAACTCGGCGGGGCACTCGATTGCGGGTAGATATTTGAATTTCCACCCTGCGATCTGCGAACGGTAACTGAGGTCCGTGTCTTCGGTGAGCGTGTCATGCTGCCAGCCGCCACCATCGCTGATGGCCTGCTTTCGCCACATTCCCGCGGTGCCGTTGAAGTTGAAGAAGTCATCCGTGCGGACGCGCGCACCATGTTCGAGAATAAAATGCGCATCGAGCAGGATGGCTTCAATCTGCGTGAGCAGGCTGTAATCGCGATTGAGATGCGTCCAGCGGGTCTGCACCATGCCAATCTGCGGTTCGGCGAAATGATGGATGATGCTCATCAGCCAATCGGAGGGCGGAACAAAGTCGGCGTCAAAAATTGCGACAAACTCACCCTTCGCAATCTTGAGGCCTTCATCGAGCGCGCCGGCTTTGAAGCCATGACGATTCGTCCGGTGAATGTAGACGATGGGGTGGCCGAGTGCCTTGTACCGGTCGACAATATCGGAAGCAACTTGCACGGTCTCGTCCGTTGAATCGTCGAGAACCTGGATCTCCAGCTTGTCCTTCGGGTATTCAATCGCGCAGATGGCTTCGATGAGCCGCTCCACCACAAACTGCTCGTTGAACATGGGCAGTTGAATGGTGACGCGCGGCAGTTCGTCGAAGTGCTGCGGCGGATCGGGATTGTAATTCTTGCGATGCTTGAAATAGAGATAGACCATCGTGTAGCGATGCACACCGTAGACAGCGAGAATGATCATCACGATGAAGTACGGAATCAGAATCGCAGCATCAAAGCCATTCATATGGTAAAGGCCTTTGAAGGTTGTATCGGTGTACTGCATCTTCAGATAGTGGCGGAAGCTGTTTTGCGGGGCAAAAAAGCTCAAGAGGGCAGGGCTGTTGACGAGCCTGTGCAATGGGCTGAACGCGGTCGTGAGATACAGTGCAGCCTGTGCCAAAGTGAAACGCCTCCGATGTGCTAATTAGGCCAATTATAGGTGATGGAGGGTGCGGCGGGAGGTGTGGATTCAGAGGGTATAAGGAACACGGACTCCCGGCGCAGTTGCATCAAAGTCGCGTGTATTGCGCGTGACCAGAAGTGATTGATGAACTTGAGCTGTGCCCCAGATGATGGCATCCGGAATCTTAACGCGTTTTGACTTTCTGAGTTGTGCGGCGCGTTCAGCAACCTCGTCATTGAGTGGCAACAGGTCGAATGTTTGCAGAAATGCTCTAGCTGCGGGTTCAGTTGTGTGGGTCGTACCCGCCATGATCTCAATCCAACTGACGACACTGATAGCGGGATTTTGATAGAGTGCCAACTCATGCGCTGCCTCGGGAATGCCGCGCAGGTAATCGACCAGGATGTTGGTGTCGATGACAGCCTTCACCATTCACTCCGCATCTTTTCCTGGTAGGCGAGTCCATCCTCGGGTAGCGGCTGTGAATCGCCGGGTAGAAAAAAAGTTTGCCCTTTCCACAGACCGAAGGCTGCATCACGCGAGGTGCGGTTCTGTTCAATAAAGATGGCAACTGCCTGGCGAACAGCTTCAGCGCGGGAAAAGCCACGTTCTGAGCAGATTTCGGCAAGTTCTTTCATTTGTTTTTCGGGCAAATCGATGAGTGTACGCACTGGAGTGACTCCTGATATAGATATTATATATCATTAGTTGTGGATCAGTGACATTTTAATAGGCTCTAGTCTTGGGCATTAAGTTATCATCCATTGCGTCTAGTCATATTCCTACTTAGGAACGGGAAGTCCATGAGCCACGGTAAAATTCGTACTCACCAACCACCGTCAAAACCGACTATCTGGATTTTGGTGCTCATTATCGTAATCGCTTGCATTTTAATTGCTCTCTATATTTTTAGTTTGTTCTCAACCGGAGAATCTCCTACTGACCGTGAAAATGCGGCGGGTACGGTTCTTGAATCACAGATTGTTCTTGATCACGGTAGTGAATCGTTTCTAGGTAGCATCGGCCATTACCGTATCGAAGTTCGCGTGCGATATCAACGCTATGGCCAAATCCGTGAGGTATGGATGCCGACTTCAGACGTCACATCTGACAAGGGCCTACTTACGTTGAAGCTCGCAAATTCGCATGGAATCTGTGATGTCCACTGGTCATCATTCAGGCCAGATTCTCCAGAATGCACTCTTAAATGATGACGCGGGTACTTCTAGTGAGAGATATTATTCAACAACTTATTGCATGACTCACTCCTGGCGGAGTATTGTTTTCTCTGCCAGGAGGCTGGTCAAAAATGTCTCATTCTACTCATAACGCAATCTTAGCTGCCCCTGGGGGCAGCTTTTTATTGGACTCTCGCACCCCCGCTGAAACCTTCACACCTGAGGATTTGAACGAGGAACAGAAGCAGATTGCCGCAACCGCGACCAAATTTGCTGCCGATGAAATTCTAGCTGTCGCTGACAAAATCGAGGTTAAGGAGCCGGGGGTTTTGAAGGGCGTGCTCAAGAAAGCCGCCGACCTGGGCTTCACTTCCGTCGATATCCCTGAAGAGTACGGCGGCATGGGGATGGACAAGACGACCACAACGGTGATTGCCGACCATCTCTCCGTGCTGGCCGCTTTTTCAACGGCCTTTGGCGCGCATACCGGCATTGGCACGCTGCCGCTGGTCTGGTATGGCAGTGCTGAACAGAAACAGAAGTATTTGCCGCGCATCGCAAGCGGCGAGTGGGTCGCGGCCTATGCGCTTTCTGAAGCAACGTCCGGCTCCGACGCGCTCAATGTGAGAGCCCGTGCGCGGCTCAGCGAAGATGGTAAAGAGTACATTCTCGACGGCGAGAAGATGTGGATCACCAACGCCGGCATTGCCGACATCTTCACCGTCTTTGCGAAGTTGGTGGAACCGGATGGTGTGGAGAAGTTCACAGCATTTCTTATCGAGCGCACGGCGCCTGGTTTGACTGTTGGCGGAGAAGAGCACAAGCTCGGCATTCGCGGCTCATCCACGTGTCCGCTGGTTCTGAATGGTTGCCGGATTCCTGTGGCGAATCTACTCGGCGAGGCAGGCAAGGGCCATCACATTGCCTTCAACATTCTCAACGTGGGCCGCTTCAAACTCGGTGTTGCGTGCATCGGCGGAGCGCGCCACGTGCTAACCGGCGCCATCAAATATGCAGCCGAGCGCAAGGCATTCGGCAAGTCGATTGACCAGTTCGGCCTCATTCAGCGCAAGATTGCCGTCGGTGCGGCGAGACTCTTTGCAGCCGAGAGCATGGCCTATCGAACAGCGGGAATGTTGGATTCCTCGCTTGCGCAGATTCCAGCAGAACAGGCAAACGACAGTCGCGAAGTTCAGAAGCGCATTGAGGAGTACGCCGTCGAGTGCTCCATTCTCAAGGTCTACGGCTCTGAGATGCTGAGCTTCATCGCCGACGAGCAGGTCTCGATCATGGGCGGCTACGGCTTTGTGGAGGATTACTCGGCCGAGCGCTCCTATCGCGATTCGCGCATCAACCGCATCTTCGAAGGGACGAATGAAATCAACCGGCTCATCATCACCGGCTGGTTGATGAAGCGCGCTCTCAAAGGTCAATTGCCGCTGTTGCCTGCGATCAAGAAGCTTATGGACGAAGTCACGCAGCCTGGCCTTGGAGAGAGCATTGACGAAAGCGAGCCGCTTGCCCGTGAGCGCGAAACGCTTGCAGCAGTGCGCAAGACCACGCTCTTTGCGGCGGGCGTGGCCAGTCAGCGCTTCATGGCCGGCCTTGAAGAGCAGCAGGAGATCATGGGTGATTTGGCCGACTCCATCTCGCATGTTTTTGCTGTTGATTCGTCGATTCTGCGCGCGCAAAAGCTCGCAGCTGCTGGCAGCCCGAAGGCAGAAATTGCCGCCCAGCTCTGCGGAATGTTAGCTGCTGAAGCGCATGAACAAGTTGAACTCGCCGCACGTCGCGTTCTCGCGGCTTGCGCTGAGGGCGACATGCTTCGTACTCAACTGACGATTCTGCGCCGCATCATGAAGGTCTCGCCGCTGAACACGGTCGAGATCGGTCGCAAAGCCGCAGCGTATTGTGCGAAGGCTGGTTCATATCCGTGGATGTAAGGTCCCTGCCCACCGCAATTCAAACTGATAAAAAACCCTGCTCTCAATTTTGAGAGCAGGGTTTTATTGCAACGTTGAATCGCTTATCACGAAGATTTACACTTCCTTGATCATCGTCCGCAGTGCATTCGCGTATGCATCCGGCAAATTCTGCTTCTTCATGTGCTCATCGCAGACCACGTGAACGGTTTCGCCTTCAGCGAGCAGAGTATTCTCCTCACCCTCAACTTGAGCTTTGCGCAGAATTCGATAGGCAAACTTGAGCACCGCGCCGCGCAACAGCAAGGGCCGCGTCTCAATGAGTATCTCATCGTCATACTTTGCCGGACTGCGATAGCGGCAACTTGCCTCGACGACCGGCAGAATCAGCTTATGCTCCTGTTCAAGCTGGCTGTACGCGTAGCCGAGTTTGCGCAGCAACTCCACGCGGCCAATCTCAAACCACACCAGATAATTTGCGTAGTAGACCACGCCCATCTGGTCGGTCTCAGCGTAGCGAACTCGGACTTGTGTAGTGACGGACATAAGTTTTGTTATTTGCCGCCGTGGAAGAGGTGAGTGATTTTGTTCATCAGATCCAACTTGCTCAGATCGTTGAAGATGATGAAGGCAAAGAGCACCATCAGGAACATGAATGCGACCTGGTAGATGCGCTCTTTCACGCCCATGCTGAGATCTTTGCGGCGAATGCTCTCGATGATGAGAATGAAGATCATTCCGCCGTCGAGAATCGGAATCGGCAGCAGGTTCAGAATGCCGAGGTTCAGGCTGATGGCAGCGCCGAGATAGAACTTAGGGTAAAAACCCTGCGCCTGTGCTGCCTCGCCTGCCATCTGTCCCATGCCAATGGGGCCGGAGAGATTTTTGGCGGACATCTGGTTTGAGAGAACTTTGCCGAGAACATTGAAGATCATCAGCGCGTTATCTCGACAGAAATGTGCAGAGCGCGTGATCGCTTCACTGAAGGGAAGCGGCTTGGCAATCTGTGGTGGTGGAACCGGAGCAAAGCCCATGCGCCATGGTCCCAATTTGTCGGCGACTTCTTTCTTGATGGGGTGCGCGACGAGTTCAATTGTTTTTCCATCGCGCAGCACAGTGATATTGAGTGGCTTGCCTGCCTGGGTTTGCATGTAGACCAGGAGCGCATGGGTGGAATGAATTTTGATTCCATCGACGGCGAGAATCTGGTCGTTTTTCTTGAGCCCTGCCAGCTCTGCTGGCTCGCCGGGCAGGACTTCAGCGATGGTCACCAACTCAGGCTGCTCTTGAGTCACGAACCCGAGCTTTTCAACGTCGAAATCCTCGGGCTTGCTGGTAGCGAACTTGAGGAAGAGGCTGGACTCGATGGTCTGGCCATTGCGCAGGATTGTAAGCGGCACGGTTTGGTTCTGCGCTGTGGCTGCGCTCATCTCAACTTCTTCAAAAGTTTGATCCGCCTTGCCGTCAAAGCTCTGAATGATGTCGCCGGGCTGAAGCCCTGCCTTGGCTGCTTCACTGCCGGGTACTACGAGGTCAACTGTGATGGGCTTGTCAACAAAGGGAGGAACCTCATTGAGGAACCAGTAGTAGCCGAGCATCAGCAGAAAAGCAAAGATGAAGGTGGCAACGGGACCGGCGACGCCGATCAACATGCGCTGCCAACGCGGCTTCGATGTCAGAGCGCCGGGGTCGGGAGTCGTGTTGGTGGGCGCAGGCGCAGGTGGTTCTTCTGCCTTTTTTGATTTGTCGTCGTCTTCATCGGTCTTGGCGCCGAGATTTTCGCCGGGCATGTTTTCGCCCGTCATCATCACGTAGCCGCCCACAGGGAAGGCGCAAATGCGGTAATCCGTCTCACCGTATTTGTAGCCGAAGAGACGCGGACCCATGCCGATGGAGAAGGCCTCTACGCGCACCTTGAAGAATTTGGCTACGAGAAAATGGCCAAATTCATGGACGAAGACCATGATGGAGAGCAGGATGATGAAGGAGACAACAGCGACAAGAAATTGGTGCATAAGGTTGGTTCGACGTCCTCAATTTGGCTGCGCGGAATTTTTATGCGCGTCAGGGAAGTTTAGGTCAGGCGTTGACGATGCTGCGCGCCATTTCGCGCGCCTCGCTGTCCACTTGGAGCACCTCGGCAATCGTCTCCGGGTGCGAAACTGGCGTGCGGGCGAGCACTTCTTCAATTGTACGCGGGATGCCGTTGAAGGGGATATGGCGGGATAAAAATGCTTCGACGGCGACCTCGTCGCTGGCGTTGAGCGCGATG
>DAHXOQ010000164.1 GCA_027364815.1 Acidobacteriaceae bacterium
TCATTACCGAGGGCGTACACGCCTCTGACGCCGAAATCGACCAGCAGGGAAGAGGCTTTGCCACCGCAGCCGGTTACATGGCCCACGCTATCTGCGCGATGGCCTGCACGGATAAGCCACAGTGAGATTTGAAAAGTGAAAACAAAAAGGCCGCTCCATTACGGAGCGGCCTTGATATTTTTCGTTGGCTCTCAATGCTGCCAACAAACTGAGAACTCTCTTTTATACGCCGACAACCGAAGGACGCGTGTCGAGTGTTCCGTCAGCATATCCCTTGATCATTGCGGTGATTGGCAACGGCTTGTAATCCTGTGCATGTCCGGCCTGGCCGAACTGTTGCATGCGCAGGGCTACAACCTTCTGCATCGCCTCGCGCGCCGGCTTCAGGTAATCGCGCGGGTCAAACTTCTCCGGAGTTTCGGCAAAGACCTTGCGGATGGCGCCCGTAATTGCCAGACGATTATCCGTGTCCACGTTGATCTTGCGCACGCCGTTGCGGATGCCGAGCTGAATCTCCTCGACCGGCACGCCCCATGTCTCCTTGAGCTTTCCGCCGTACTGGTTGATGATGTCCTGCAGATCTTTCGGTACAGACGAACTGCCATGCATCACAAGGTGTGTCTTCGGCAGACGTTTGTGAATCGCAATCAGCACATCCATCTTGAGCACTGAGCCATCCGGCTTCTTGGTAAATTTGTACGCTCCGTGGATGGTTCCGATTGCGATCGCCAGCGCGTCAACGCCCGTGCGCTCGGCAAATTCAACGGCCTGGTCGGGATCGGTAATGTGATCGAGCCCCGAACCGCCGGCACCGTGACCATCTTCAACGCCGCCGAGGACTCCAATCTCGCCCTCAACCGTCACACCACGCTCGTGCGCGAAATCAACAACCTTGCGTGTGACTTCGACATTCTCTTCAAAGCTCGCTGGCGTCTTGCCGTCTGCCTTGAGAGAGCCGTCCATCATCACTGAGGTAAAGCCCAACTCGATTGCGCTCTTGCAGGTATCAAAGCGGTTGCCGTGATCCTGGTGCATCGCGATCGGAATCTCGGGATAAAGTTCGTTGGCTGCAAGGGTAAGGTGAAAGAGATAACGATCCTGTGCAAACTGGCGCGCGCCACGGCTCGCCTGGACGATGACCGGGGACTGTGTCTCCTTGGCCGCTTCCATAATCGCCTGAATCTGCTCCATGTCGTTCACGTTGAAGGCGCCGACGCCATAACCGCCCTTGGCGGCCTCGTCGAGTAGTTGGCGCATCGATACTAATGCCATCTGAGTCTCTCCTTTGTGTGTTCTAGGACTAGGTTTGTGGCTAAGAGAAACTCTGCTTCGTCTGGAAGCCGCAATGTGGCTGCCGCTCCATTACAGTTCTGCTGAATCTCTCAAGAGAATGAGAACTATCGCATTCATCACTATCGTACCAGAATCTGGCAAGCAGAATTTCGCCCTGTTTTGTATCGAGGGACGCGGATTCCGATTGGGCTCTAAAGAAGTTCCAAAGAATATGAGCAGTTCAAATTCCCAATACCGCTCTCTGCGCCGCAAAAATCTCCTTCATTCCAACTTCGGCCAGATCGATCAACCCATTCAACTGGGCCCGTGAATAATTCCCCTTCTCTGCCGTCGCTTGCGTCTCAATCAATCCGCCATCAGCGGTCATCACAAGATTCATATCTACCTCGGCCTGTGAATCCTCTTCATAGCAGAGGTCCAGAAGAGGATGTCCATCGACAACTCCTACCGAGGTCGCAGCGACAAGTTGCTTCATCGGCGAAGTCTTCAACGTTCCCGCTTCAACCAGTGCATTGAGCGCCAGTGCCAGCGCGACCGCTGCCCCCGTAATCGCCGCCGTCCGTGTTCCGCCATCAGCCTGAATCACGTCACAATCCAGAATCACCGTTCGCTCGCCCAGCGCCTGCATATCGACGACCGAGCGCAAACTCCGCCCAATCAACCGCTGAATCTCATGCGTGCGTCCGCCGATTTTCCCCCGCTCGCTCTCTCGTGGCGTCCGCGTCACCGTCGAACGGGGCAGCATCGAGTATTCCGCCGTCACCCAACCGCGCCCGGAGTTGCGCAGCCACCCCGGAACCCCGGGATCAATCGTGGCATTGGTTAGAACCCGTGTGTTCCCAAAGGCAACCAGGACTGAGCCCTCTGCCGTTGAAACAAATCCGGGTGTCAATGTCAGTTGGCGGAGTTGATTCGGCGCGCGGCCATCAGGACGAAAGAAGGGTTGTTCGGTCTGCATAAAGTGATTGTACGGGAGTGGGTTGAGTGCGAAGGTCAACATCTGATGCCTACACCCAGGGGCATCTACCAGCTTGAAGTACAAGGAAGGGAAATCCTCTCACTGAGTCTTCCCATTTTGGTTCCGTTTCGGGAATGTATGCCGTTTAAGGAATTCAACTGGGAAGGCTATCTATCCGATTGTAAGTAAACGAGATAGGAGGCAACTTACGATCTCGCCATTCCCAGAGTGGGACAAATGGGGCAGAGCAATTCCAGAGTTCATCCATTGAATTCTCCACTGAGTCTGTTCCTTATCAGGAACTTAGCCTCCCCGTTCAACTTTGGCACAGCTCTTGCTCTATTTAAGCCTGAAAAGAGAATCAAAATTTCTAGTTGATCTGGTTCGGGAAACTGAAGGGAGCAACAAATGCCGCACACTCAAACTATTCAGGACAAGGGCGCGGGCTTAACAACCAGTATTGAACCAATGAAGTATCTCAAGTACTCCACTCAAGAGTCGAGCTCAATGATTGATGCGCATCCAAAGTCACTGAACTTCGACGAGCAACGTTTTCATGCCGTAGTGAAGACTCTGGCCGTAGCTCAATCTAGCGGTGAGGGGCTCTCAGCTCTGGCCCATGATGCGCGCAATCTGGTTACCGCGCTCGGCCTCTACTGTGAACTCCTGGAAAAGCCCGGCGTACTGACTCCCACCAGTCTTCATTATGCGAGTGAACTCCGATTGCTAGCCGATGCTAGCCGCAAACTTGTCGAGAAGATGGTGGCTCTTGATTCTGGATCTGCACAAAATCTCTGCCTTGAAGTTGAAAAAGTAGACAGTCAGTTATCAGCTTCATTGCAAGCTTCCCGATTTCATTACACGGCTTCAGAACCAATTGCGGATCTGTCACTTGAACTCAGAGAGAATCGCAATTTACTCGCAGCTATCGCTGGCCCGTCGATCAAGTTGCAACTTGAGGTGTCAGGCGGTGCAGAGCCGGTTCGTCTGACGGGTGAAGATCTAACCAGAATCCTGGTCAATCTGGTCAAAAACTCCGCTGAAGCCATGCCTGAGGGCGGCGAGATTACGATCGCTCTCACAGAAGAGATCTCGATTCAGCAAACGGGGGCAAACCCCAAAACTCTCCTGCTCACTGTTTCGGACAATGGGCCCGGAATCCCTGAGAATGCGCTCGAAGAAGTCTTTGTAGCAGGATTTACAACGCGCTCGGAAGGCGACCCGGACTTTAACCGGTCTGGCCTGCATCGCGGGCTTGGACTCTCGATCACCCGCTCCATCCTTGAATCCAACGGCGGCGCTATCCAGGCCGGTAACCATCCCGAGGGCGGTGCACGCATCACAATCAAGCTCCCCGTTCATCAACTCGAATGGGCATTATTGACCCCAGAGAGCCAACAATCAACTTTCAATGGCATTCAACGCGCACAGAAGCATGCGAAATGAGCAATGGCCAATATCTGATTACCAAAGAACTTTCTGAATAGGAATCATGCGGATGCGACTGGTGTTTTCACTCACTCCAGTCAAGACACAGACTTCGGTACCGCAACTGAAAGGTGCCAAACAATGCGAGAGGCGACTACAATGCTCGAGACTGATCTGAACACTTCAACGATGGAGTTTCTTCCCAACAACCCGGAGCCGGCCGCACGACTTCACCTCGTCGTCATCGACGCGGATGCAGCCATTCGCTCGGCCTGTGCTGAAATTGCCAACAGTCTTGGCTTCAGAGTCCAGACGATCGCCGAGATTGCCCAGGCCCGTTCAATTCTGCGCGGCAACGCAGCGGATATAGTTCTCGTCAATCTTCCGCCAACCGGCAACCAGGGTCTTGAACTCGTCTCCGAGGTCAAGCTTCTCTATCCGGCGACAACCCTGATCGCAATGACCACCTCCGGCTCAGTCAATGCCGCTGTCGAAGCCATGCGCTGCGGTGCCTCCGACTATCTGACCAAGCCCTTTGCTGTCGATGAACTTTCAACTGTCCTCGAACGCGCAAGCGAAAATCACACCATAGACATTCACAGCCGCCAGTTACGAGAGCAACTCCGCATGAGTCAGGGACTCGGCTCCATGATCGGCCGTTCAACTGAGATGGAGAAGCTCTACCGCATTCTCTCTAAAGTTGCTCAAAGCACGCACCCTGTCCTGATCCTTGGCGAGAGCGGCACGGGCAAGGAACTCGTTGCTCACACCATTCACGCCTTCGGACCCAACGCGCAAAAGCCCTTTCTCCCTGTCGATTGCGGCTCGATCGTGCCCACACTGATCGAAAGCGAGCTCTTCGGCTATGTCAAAGGCGCCTTCACCGGAGCCACCCGTTCCAAGGACGGCTTGCTGGTCTCAGCCGAAGGCGGGACTGTCTTTCTTGATGAGATCGGCGAGCTCTCGCTCGACCTTCAGGCCAAGCTCCTTCGCGCGCTCCAGGAGAAGGAAATCCGCCCCGTCGGTGCTACTCACCGTGTGCCGATCAAGGCCCGCATCGTCGCCGCCACCAATCGCGATCTCGCCTCCATGGTCGAGAAGGGAACCTTCCGCAAAGATCTCTTCTACCGTCTCAATGTCGTCAATTTACGGCTGCCCGCCCTGCGCGAACGTCGTGAAGACATTCCACTGCTCGCCGCGCATTTTCTTGACCGTATGAGCCGTGATACCGGTCGCAAGTTCAATCTCTCCGACGAAGCCCTGCGCACCATGATGCTCCACGACTGGCCGGGCAATGTCCGTGAGCTTGAAAACTCCATCGAGCGCGCCTGCGCACTCTCTTCCGGGCCCGTCCTCCATCTCGGCGATCTGCCCACTCAACTGCAGAATCAGGGTCTGGAGGCCTGGCGTGCAGCCAATGCGGCTCCAGTCGAAGAGGCAGAGGCCAAGGCCGGCATTGAAGTCACGCCGCTTGTTGACATCGAGAAGAAGGCCATTCTCTCCGCGATTCGCACCTTGAACGGCGACAAACTCCTCGCCGCAAAACTTCTCGGCATCGGCAAGACGACCCTCTACCGAAAGCTCAAAGAGTACGGCATCGCGGACCCTATGCAGGAGGAGTAGCACTCAGCCACTCGCTCGACACCTACCGGACAACTATGAAACCCGCAACTGCCTTGAAGAAAGGTCTGCGGCCAACATACAAAGGAGGATATGAGATGAGCATTTTGATGGTGACAGGAATGGAAGGCGCACGGAACTGCGCTACAGCCATCGCTACACAACTGGGCCGCGAGATTGAGGTCGCTGATAGCCGTAAGCACGCTCTCTCTGCGATGCGCCGCAACGAGTATGCAGTTGTCGTCGTAGATGAGGCCGTCGTCGAGTGCGATCCCTCCGGTGCTGAAGCCATCTGGGAGCACGCAGGCCTTGCGATTCCATTACAACTCAACTTCGCCCTCTCCGGCGCCACGCGTGTAGTGCGTGAGATTCGCGCGGCACTCCACCGCCGCGAGCGCGAACAGGCTCTCTCTCAACGTGCCGCCGCTGCTGCCTTTGAGTCGGAATTGAAGACGACAATTGCAGGATTGTTGTTGCATACAGAGTTAGCCGCCAGCGGAAAAGAAATTCCCGCGCCTATCGCCGAACGACTGCGCACGGTTGCCGATCTCGCCGGCACTCTGCGCCAGCAGCTCGCCGCTACACCGGCAGCAACAAGCACGCAGCTTGCGCTCTAATTTTCAATGGCCGCGAAAATACCTCAACTTGGTTCGTTTTCCGACCCATTCACAAAGTCAACAAAATTACTAAGCTGAATTGCACATGCCTCCTGCCGGAGCGGTCTCCGCTCCGGCTTTTTTTGAGCCCCAAATCTTGAACACAAGGGAATGGCAATCAGAACCAATCCCGTAAAAACTTTCACACGCGCAATCAATTAAACTAATCAGAACCATGAAAGACTCAGCCGTTCTCCTGATCGATTGCCCGGACCAAAAAGGCCTCGTCGCGCGCGTCTCCACGCTTCTCTACAATCAGGGAGCCAACATCCTGCACGCCGACCAGCACCAGGACCACGAGCTCGGCCTCTTCTTCATGCGTGTCGAGTGGGCGCTTGCAAATGGCGACGGCCACAGCTTCGCTCTGGTCTCATTTAAGAGCGCCTTCACCGCTCTCGCCGCCGATCTTCACATGAACTGGCAACTCCGCACCCGCTCGCCGAAACCACGCGTCGCTCTCTTCTGTTCGCAATACCTGCACTGCATCGCCGATCTCCTCGAGCGCCACCGCATGGGCGAACTC
>DAHXOQ010000165.1 GCA_027364815.1 Acidobacteriaceae bacterium
GAGTAGTTTTTGGGGTGGATTGCGCGCATAGAAGGGCTGCGCCGGCGAGCAGAAAAAAAGCAAGTGTGGGAACAAATCTGCGCAGATTCAAGAGTGACCTCAGGGTTAGGGATTTCCTGATTATGTGGAAGTACTGCACGCTATCGACACTCAACAAACTGGATCTAAATGAATTGGTCCTGGTCCTTGGGAGAGTGATCAGCCGGCTCTTTTTGATCATGCCCTCGCAGGACGTTTGTGATGGCCTTGAGCGCGGCCAGAATTCCACCCAGTTGCCGGGCCGGCAGACTGACTGCGTTGCGCACAAATCCCGCTGTCTGATCGACGGTGTCGAGCACGCCTGTCAGCATTGAGTCGACGCGATTGATCTGATTGCGCAGACGGCCAATCATCTCCGACGCAGAGTTATGCACATCAGCACTCTGGGTGCGCAGGTCTTCAGTGATGGCGACAAGATTGTTGACGCCAACTTCAATCTGCGGCGAGATGCGGTCGAGAGTATTCCGTGCGTTACGAACCAGCGGCGCAATCGGGACCAGCGTGTCACGCACATCATCGAGCGCCGTTTCAACCGCCTTGCCTGTCTTGCGCACCGCCATAAAAAGCGCCAAAAGCACAAAGGACTGCAACAGAATCGCCAGTCCGGCGATACCCACAAAAACCATCAACAATGTAGTATTCAACTCGCTCATTTCCTCGTCTCGTTCAAAAATTCCTGACTCAGATTGCGTTTGACCCGGCTGCGCAAGAGGGTTGCAGAACAGTTGCGCGCGACAACGGGAAGCACCATTACGCTCTCAACATAATCGCGCACAGCCTTCACATTGTCCATCAAAGAAATGAAAATGCCGACCCAGGAGTAATTGCATCTTACACCCGGGCCGGCTTTTCAAACCGAATCAGCCGTCGTTGCGAGTTCCATCATTGCGTGTTGAAGAGTAGTAAGCTTCGCGGCCGGCGTCGACTGCGGCGCCAACGCGCGTTGCCTTTTCGCTGACATAATCCTTGCCACGATCGAGGAGGTCGCCCCACTGGTCACGGCCTTTTTCGTAGAGTTCAGCGGCCTGTGCCTTGCTGCGCTCGACGACTGAGCCAACCTGCTCGGCTGCCACGCGCGCTTTTTCGCGCAGGTACTCGCTGCCTTCACGAGCGCCGGTGATTAAATCTTCGCGGGTTTCGCGCCCGCTCTTTGGAGCAAAAAGGATGCCAACCAATGCACCGAGTCCCACTCCAGCGACAAACCAGCCCAATGTTGAATAATTTCTATCTTCTGCCATGGTATTTCTCCTTCTCAGGCAATTAGACTGCCCGAGTCTACCAAAAGTCTCAACCGCTGTGAAAAACTGATATGCGGGATGGGAAGTACCCTTTCCCCCGCGTTTCGAACTGCAATAATCGTACTCCAATTCCAAGAATACGGTGGCGTAAAACTTAGTACTGTGCAAAAAAGCACGGCGCGAATCCGTTGAGGATTTGCGCCGCGCTTTATTCGAGTTAGCAGCCTGCTCCGTTTAGAACTCCAAACGAACTGAGACCTGGCCGGTGCGAGCGCCGCCAAAATCTGAACCGATGGAATTCTGGACAATGCCATAGCTCCCCGAGCTCAGATCCATCATCGGATCGCCGAGGTTGGTGTGGTTGAGAATGTTGGTGAAGGTTCCCTCAGCCTTGAGCCTGAAGCCTGCGGGCAGAGTGAAACTCTTGCTCAAGCCGGTGGAGAGGTTGAGCAATCCGGGACCTGGAACCGAACCTACCTGGGCATTTCCGAAGCGTCCGATTGGGTTGGCATATGGATTTCCTGCCTGTCCATCACCCGTGGTGCAAGCAGTACCCACCTGCCAGGTGGAGTTGCCGGGGCAGCCGAATGCCAGCTTGTTGACCCAGTTCAAGCGGCCCTGCCCGCTGAGCGGCTTGAGGCTCTGACCTGAGACGACGTCGGCGTGCTGATTGCGGTGACCGAGATCAAAGCCGGCTGCGGCGCCATTGAGACCCGAACCCGTGCCCGAGGGGTCGCCCTGACCATTCGGGAAGTAAGGCGTTTCAAAGGGACCGGTCTGCAAGGTGAGGATGTTCGAGAGACGCCATCCTCCTACGATCAGGTCAGCTGCGCGGTTCATGCTGCCGCCAAACTGCTTACCGCGACCAAAGGGCAGGTCGTAGAGCATGGTAGTGTTCCAGCGCAGTTTGCGGGTTCCATAAACGTTGCCGTAGTCAGCATGACGATTGAGGATTGAGGTGGCACGCGCGCCACCACCTTCACCAGCAAATCCCGTACCTGAGGGACCAGCGTTGTCAGACAATGCCTTGGCCCAGGTAAAGGTGGAGTTGTACTCAAGGCCATGCTGCAAACGATGGTTTGTGGAAACCTGGAGTGAGTTGTAAGTGGATTTTGCACCTGTTGCACGGGTATTGATACGCCCCCAGTTCGGAAACAAGCGGCTGGTAATGGGCGCGTTATAGGCAGAGACAGTCGACGAGTAAGGCAACGTGTTTTCATCCGGCGCCCAAACCAGGTCATTCGTTACAGAGCCGATGTAGCTTAGACGGAAGGCATAACCATGACCCAGATCATGCTCAGTGCTCAAGGTCCACTGCGTGGTGTAAGGATCCTTCCAGTTGGTGCTGTTCGCCGTTCCGAAGTAATCCGTGCCGTAGCATGTGGTGCAACCGGTTGAACCGGACCCGGCGTAGATATTCGGCCACTGGTAGCCGATGACTGAAGGCGTGCTGCTCGTCGCGGGTGTGTAGTTGTTGGTGAATTGCTGAGTGTAAGCCTGCACCGTACCGGTGAGCGAATAGAAGCTGGAGCCGAGCATGTTGATGTTGTAAATACCGGCGCCGCCGCGTAGTACCCACGTGTCACTGTTTGTTGGGCGGAAGGCAAAACCAAAGCGCGGCATAAAGCGCAGATGAGGATACTTCTTCAATCCAGCCGGATAACCAGCTGCGCTGTTGCCCGTCACCGGCATGCAAGCCGCACCGTTGATGATTGCGTTGTTGGTGTTGGTGACACCATCCGGATCACAGGCATTGGCCGAGGCGAGAAAGCCCTGGGCCAGCAGAGACTGTTTTCCCGAGGGATAGATTACGCGACCAGAACCGGCAACGCTCGGATCAAAGTTTCCGATGTCGCCGTACTTGTCGTAATAGCCGGGGTGCAGTTCGTAACGGATGCCGTAGGTCAGGGTCAAGCGCGGCGTTACGTGCCACTCATCCTGTCCGAAGACGTGATAGTGCTGCGAGATGCCGTTGTTATCCTGCTTCACAACGTCATAGAAGGTCTGGTTTGGAAGACCGAGCAGGAAGTCAGCAAAATCAACGCCAGAGAAGAGACCGTTGCTGTTGCTGTTGTTGAACTGGTAGGTGCCGTAGTTGTCGCTGCCGTTGAAGCCGAGCGGCGTAATAGCCTGAAGCGTCTGGACATTGCCGCCGAACTTGAAGGTATGACGTCCCTTGATCCAGGTCAGCACGTCCGAGTAATCGTAAGTTTTGGACTTGGTGGTGCTGGTCAAGCGATCCGCAGTCAGACTCTGGATATGCCCGAAATCCATCTCAGGAATTCCGTTGTAGAAGAGGTTCTGCAAACCGACCCATCCCTGTTGATTTGTCCACGCATTGCCGTTGAAGCTGTTCGAGCTGCCTGTTGTGTACAGAGTGAAACCAAAACCGGCTTCATTGACCAGTGACGGTGTAATCGTCCAGTTCACGTCTACCTTGGCAAGATTAGTGTTGGAAAGATTCAGGGAAGAGGGAACGTTCAATTGCTGCGCGCTGATGGTTGGGAAGCTCTTGTATCCATACTTACCCCAGATCAGGAATTTATTATTGGAGCCCATGTACTGATCCGCGCGCACATCGAACTGATTCGAGTGACCGCTGGCGTCGACATTTTGCTGCCAGTTCGCTTGTCCGTTGTCCGTGTACGCGGTGGGGTCACCGATATTCGGATCCGGATAGAACTGCTTCAGCGTGTTCAGAGCAATCTGGCTGATGGATGCAGTAGGAATTGTGGTTCCATAGCTGGTGTTGTAAACAAATGGGTCGTTCAAAGAGATGCCGGTGCCCTCGCTGGTCAGATACTTGGAGAAGTCGCCGGCCTTCATCAGCGTACTGGGCACAACTTCATTGAGTGTCTGCTGCGCGGGATGACGCCAGCCTTCGTAATCACCATAGAAGAAGGTTCTGTCGTGTCCGTTGTAAAGATGCGGAATCACGACCGGGCCGCCGAGGCTGCCGCCAAATGTTGAGCCGTGAACGTTTGGTTTGGTCATCGTCGTCGGGTAGGTGTATGCAATGGCATCCCATGCCGAGCTCTGGTAATACCAGAAGCCTGAACCATGAAGATTGTTGGTGCCGCCCTTGGTGGTTACGGCAATCTGTGCCGGATCGCTGAACTCAGCGCCGGCCAAAACACCGTCTGCGCGAATTTCTGCAATCGATTCGCTCGAGGGAAACGAATCACTCAGGAAGTTGCCGCCTGTTGCGCTCTTCACCGTAATACCGTCAACTGCGACTTCAACCTGGTAAGGCAATGCGCCTTGCAGTGAGATACCCGAGCTGTCACCCTGAACGCCGGGAAGCGCGGTGAAGATACCCGCCGGAGAAGTGCCGCTGAAACTGGCGCGCGAGTTGGTGGGAAGATTGGTTGCATCATCAGAGTTGAAGGTGCCGCTGATGGTCGGCGAGTCCGTCTCGATGGTTCCGGCAGAATCGCCTGAGACTTTGACTTCCGTTTGCACTGCGCCGACGCCGAGCTTTGCATCCAGACGAAGTTCCTGACGCACAACCAGCTTCACGCTTGTGACCTCGAAGTTGCCGAATCCGGGAGCTGTCACAGCCAGGCTGTAGTTGCCTGCCACCAGATCTTCAAAGCGGTATTCACCAACACCGCTCGATTTGATGGAACGAACCGTGCCTGCGTCGAGGTTGGTCAATGTAACTTCAGCACCGGGCACAACCGCGCCCTTTGTGTCTTTGACTGTACCTTGAATGCTGCCTTGAATCGACTGCGCGTTGATGCGCCCCATCGTAAGCGCCAGCACAAGAAACAATCCCAGTACTGTCATGGCAAGCCGAAATGGCTTGAAGGCAGCGTTGGCATTAGTATGCGTCATGCATAATCTCCTGAAAAATGAATTTGGTGAATCTTGGAATGATAAGAAGACGTAAGCTAAGCGCATTGACAGGCACTCCATCGCAGAAGAGCCTACGAAGCAAATGTCTGATTGATGCACTTTGTACTTTTCTTCCAGCAGGTCTCTGAAAACTTCAATGCGAAGAGATCACGACCTAGTCGAAAGCTAAGGGGTGGGGCTTAGATAGTGATTAAAATCTGTTTACAATTGATCTCTTTAACAAACTATTCATCGTGCACGCCGAATTTTATTTACATGGTTTTCATATTGATGATTTCCGGATATTGCATTCAGCTACCGCCGAGCGCGGGTAGACGGTCAGAGAGGCCAAAGATAAAGATCACTCCGACAATGAAGCTGTAGGCCGCGCCTGACCATGCAATCACTTTGTAGAGGCGGGGCCTGTGTCCACTGGCGCCGAAGGCTCCGCCGAGCGAGGCCGTCATGAGCGTGTTCATCAGAATTAAACCAATAGCAAAAGCGCCGAGGCCCATCATGCCGCGCGAGGTCCCGCCGAGATTCGCTGTGAGCAAAAAAAGCGCGAGTTGGCTTGGCGTCTCTGCGCCGATACCATGCAAAACGCCGATGACAAAAACCGATTTACCGGAGTAATTCCATTTGAAGTGCGCGGGTTCTTCTAACTCAGGAACAAAAAACCGCCTGATCCACCAGGCAAACCAGAGCGCGCCATTGACTGCGGCGGCAAGACGGCTCTCAACGTGGACGTGGGTGTGCGGGCGTTTGCGAAGAAGTCCGGCGACAACGCCGACTCCGAGCAGAATCAGCGTGAGGCCGATGAGCCTCGCGGTCCAGTGATCGAGCCTCTCCGGCAATCCAATGTGCAACCCCAGCACCATGACCCCGAGCGCGACCACAGTAAACGCATGTCCCAGAGCGTAAGTGACGCCGAGCCTCATGCCACTCTTCCACGAGCGTTGTACCGCAGTAATGTCAGTAATTGCAGCCAGATGGTCGTAGTCGAAGCCGTGGCGCAAGCCGAGCAGAAGACAGGCGATGATGGCCGCAATCAGTTTGGTATCCATACCTTTTCCAAATTCGTATGTCGAGGAATACAATCCTATTCCAGCAGGGATGCTCAAGACAAACAGCGCTTTTTCACTTTAAAGAGTGCAGAAGGATGGTCCGCATAGAGCGTGACTGGCGTCACATTGCGTTGTCTTTCGGAACTCCTACACTTTTTGCGTTGGCACTTTTTTCCCTGGTTCCAACGTTTCCCCCTTTTCCCAGGAGGTTCAAAATGTGCCTTGCAATTCCCGGCAAGTTAATTGAAAAAACAGAGCACGACGGTAGCCT
>DAHXOQ010000166.1 GCA_027364815.1 Acidobacteriaceae bacterium
CTTCTCCCCTCCACGTCCTGGCCGCCGTCAAAAACATGGACCCGCGCATAGGCTGCTGCATTGACATTGGCCACACTGTCCGCGCCGGCACTGACGTCGTCGAGGCCATCCACGCCGCAGGCCCTCGCCTCTTCAACCTGCACTTCAAAGATCTCGCCAGCTTCACTTCAAAAGAAAGCCAGGTCGCTGTCGGTCAGGGCATCATGCCCATCCGCGAAATCTTTCAAGCACTCATCGCCATCCACTACAAAGGTTTCGCCGACCTCGAATACGAAATCCACGCCGAGGACCCCATGCCCGGCGTTATCGAGAGCATAGCCTACATGCGCGGCGTGCTCACTGGCCTTGGCAACCTCACCCACGCCTGAAGCCGCGGTCATTCAACTCGGCAAAACTGCAAACGCACTTGGCCAAATGGCAAAATATGCCAGGCATATTTCCCTAAAATGAACAATTTGAATACATTAAACGTGACGTCACCTCCTCCAACCCCACCGCAGATGTAGTGACGCAATACACCAACGTGAGTTCACTGTGAACAGCTTTTTGTAACATCACGCTCTATACTTGCTGTGCTTTCACATAAGGAGAGGCCACTATGGCTACGTTCGCTGAAGATCACACAGACATTAAAGATCCGCAAACTTCCACTATCGAACCGCGCTGGGTTTCGCTCGCCGGTTTTTCTCTTATCAATGCACCACTGCTAAACAAAGGCACAGCCTTTACTAACGAAGAGCGCGACGCCTTTCACCTCCACGGCATGTTGCCGCCACACGTTGGCAATCTTGAAGAGCAGGTCGAGCGCCGCCTGAAAGTCTATCGCGAGCAACTGACGCCTTTCAGCAAATACGTCTTTCTGCGCGACCTGCAGGACACGAACGAAACACTTTTCTACGCGCTTGTGCTGAGCAACGTTGAGGAAATGCTGCCTGTCGTATACACGCCTGTCGTCGGCGAGGGCTGCCAGCGATTCAGCGAGATCTGGCACCGTCCGCGCGGCCTATTCCTGAGCTACTCTAACCGCGATCGCATGGAGCAGATTCTCCGCCATCCGCACTACGACAACGTAAAGTGCATCGTCGTCAGCGATGGCGAACGAATCCTCGGCCTCGGTGATCAGGGTGCCGGCGGCATGGGAATTCCCATTGGCAAGATGGCGCTCTATACCGCGCTCGGCGGAATTCATCCCGATAACTGCCTCCCAATTCTCCTCGACGTTGGCACTGATAATGAAGAACGCCTGGCGAACCCGCTCTACATGGGCTGGCAGCATCATCGCATCCGCGGTCAGGAGTACGACGACTTTGTCGATCAGTTTGTTACTTGCGTCAAGAAGCGCTGGCCTCATGTTCTGCTGCAGTGGGAAGACTTCGCAGGCGCCAATGCCGCACGCTTGCTCGATCACTACCGCAGCCGCATCTGCACCTTCAACGATGACATTCAAGGCACCGCTGCAGTCTCCACTGCCACCATCCTCTCCGCGTTGAATGTCACTGGGGTTCCAGTTACTGATCAGCGCTTTGTGATTTACGGTTTTGGCAGCGCCGGTATTGGCATTGCGAATCTGCTCGTTTACCTGCTCCGTGAAGCCGGGCTCACCGAAGAAGAAGCTCGCAAACGCTTCTACGTCTTCGGTCGCTGTGGCCTCATCACTCCCAGCACAAACAAGGCCCGTCCAGAGCAACTTGTTTATGGGCGCACTGATGCTGAAGTCAAAGACTGGGCCCGCGATGAAAAGGGCGAAATTGGCTTGACTGAAGTCATCCGCCGCGTTCATCCCACCGTACTAATTGGCGTCTCCACCCTGCCTGAGGCATTCTCTGAGGAAGCTCTCCGTGAGATGGCCAAGCATGTTGAGCGCCCCATCATCTTCCCGCTCTCCAACCCAACCTCGAAGACCGAGGCCAAGCCGCAGGATATTTACGAGTGGACTGATGGTCGCGCGTTGGTTGGCACCGGCTCACCCTTTGATCCGGTCGACTGGAAGGGCCAGAAGATTCCCATTACACAGACCAACAACTCGTACATCTTCCCGGGACTCGCACTGGGCATCATTGCAAGCCGTGCCCGCCACGTGACGGACTCCATGATTATGGCCGCCGCACGTGAGTTGGCTGAGTTGGCGCCAACCAAAACCGACCAGACAACCTCGAAGTTGTTGCCTCCGATTGCCAACTCACGTTCCATCAGCCGCGCTATCGGATTGGCTGTTGGCAAGCAGGCAATGGCCGACTGTGTAGCCGAAGTTCATAGCATTGCGGAACTCAACCTTGAACTTGACGCCAACCAGTGGACACCCAAGTACGTGCCGTACAAAAGGATGTAAAACCCGGAACATGAAAACAAAAAGGAGCCGCTCAACCACCATTGAGCGGTCCTTTTTTTGCAAATATAGCGTGACTGCGGTCACAGTTAGATTGAATCTACGTTTTTAACAATGGCCACAGTCCCCGATGAACGAATCTCAATGGAGGTCACCCAATGAGTTCAGTCAATAGTCCCCGCAGCGAAAAGACGGTTTGCATAACCAGCCATTCTGGTCGTACACTTAAATACGACCATTCCGGTCGGAGTTTACGGGCCATCCCTTTCAAGAGGCCTGGAGGAGTACGTCGGTTGAGCGTTTTGAGCGATCTCGAAGCAGGCGGAGAGGCAATATTAGTCTCCTTAAATTTGCCGCCAGCGGTCTCTAACCATCTGATGTATATGGGCTTTGTCCCTGATGCGCAGATAAAAATGCTGCGCCGCGCACCAGCTGGCGATCCTACCGTCTATGTTGTTGATGGAATGCAAGTTGCGCTCCGGCAAGAGACGGCAAAGTCCATTCAAATTAAGCCGCTAACTCAAATCATTCATCAGCAGAAACAGCGTGCGGCCAAGATCGTCGAGGAAGATGAACTGCGTATTGATGCTCAGGCGGGAGTCAGCGGATGAGTACCAGCAGTTGCTGTACTCCAGCTCAGAGCTTTGGCACCGCCCCTCTCGACGCCAAGCTGCTCACCGTTGCCCTGATTGGCCCTCCAAACTCAGGCAAATCCACGCTTTTCAATCGCCTCACCGGACTGCGCCAAAAAGTCGCCAATTACCCCGGCGTCACCGTTGAGCAGCACATGGGCAAAATGGCCGGCGTTGGCCGCGCCGATCTCACGCTTATCGATTTGCCCGGTATCTACTCTCTCGATCCTTACTCTGAAGACGCGCGCGTCTCCATTGATGTGCTCAAGGGCGAAATGCCTGGCACACCCAAACCCGATGCGGTTCTGCTGGTCCTCGATTCCCTGCATTTGACTCGTCAACTGATGCTTGCTGCGCCGATTCTCACTCTCGGCTTGCCGACGATGATCATCCTTAATATGACCGACCTGATGGAGGCCCGCGGCGGCGAGATTAATCCGCTTGAACTGGCGCGCGAGCTTGGAACGCCAGTCGCACAAGTCAGCGCAACACAAGGCACAGGCATCGATTCCATCCGCCTCTTCCTCAGCAACATTGATTCGAAATTGCAGGGCAACTCCGCACAAATCAGTGACGATTCACTGCAATTCCATGCCAAGCCTCTTGTGCTGCCTGTCATCGGTAACGCCGCCAGCACCCATCGCTGGGCCGCGCAGGTCAGCAACCGCACCGGTTACCGCGCACCACTCTCTGCTTCGGCCACCCACCGACTCGACGAAATCCTCCTCCACCGAATCTGGGGGCCGCTCTTATTCCTGCTCGTCGTCGTGGGCGTCTTTGAAGTTGTCTTCTCCATCGGCCAGCCGCTCTCAGATGGCTTCGGCGAACTCCTCATCCGCGGCGGTGATCTCCTCCGTCCACTACTGCCATCTGGCTGGATTCAATCCCTCCTCCTCGATGGCGCGTGGAAAGGCGTCTCATCCGTCCTCGTCTTTCTCCCGCAAATTCTTCTCCTCTTTCTCTTCATCGGAATTCTCGAAGACTCCGGCTACCTCGCCCGCGCAGCTCTCATAGCCGATCGCGTCATGCGCACCACCGGCCTTAACGGTAAAGCTTTTATTCCGCTCCTCTCCGCCTACGCATGCGCAGTGCCTGCCATTATGGCCACGCGCACCATTGAAAACAAGCGCGACCGATTCGCCACCATTCTTGTCACGCCCTTCATGACCTGCTCCGCGCGCCTCCCTGTTTACATGCTCTTGATTGCAGCCTTTGTACCGAATCTCGTTTATCTCCACGGTATCCTCGGCCTGCGCACTCTCGTCATGCTCGGCCTCTACGTAGCCGGCGGTGTCGCCGCCTTCACCACCGCGCGCATCCTGAAGAGTTCCATCCTCAAATCGAGCGAGACTCCCTTCATCCTTGAACTCCCGCAGTACAGAATGCCCACGCTGCACTCACTCTCGTTGCGGCTCATTGATCGCGGCTGGGTCTTTCTCCGCCAGGCAGGCACAGTAATTCTTTCTGTCACCATGGGCCTCTGGGTTCTCGCGCATCTGCCCATCAGCTTTGTCGGCGGCCACGCCACTGCTCCTGAACTCGCCGACAGCCTCATCGGAAAACTCGGCCATCTCATCGAGCCACTCATTCAACCCCTCGGTTTCAATTGGAAAATCGGTATTGGACTGCTCTCCAGCGTTCTTGCACGCGAAGTGATGGTCGCAACCATGGGCACTCTCTATGGTGCAGACCCAGCGACCCACGCAGCGCATCTCCAGACTGCTCTCCATCACGACATGACTCTCGGCGGCGCGCTCGCATTGATGATCTTCTTCGCCTTCGCTATGCAATGCACATCTACAATGGCCGTCGTCCGCCGCGAGACCAACAGTTGGAAATGGCCCGCTGTTCAGTTCATTTATATGCTGGCCCTCGCCTGGATCTCAGCCTTCGCCGTCAATCAAATTACCATGTGGTTCTTGCGCTAGCTGTTCTATTAGAAATTCACAAGAATCTGACTTGAAAATCGACACATCACCAATGTCATTCTTGTTTACAGAATCAACCTCTTCTCTGCGCACAACCGCCTCAAGACGTGAAATCTCAATCTGTGAGAAACTAGTAGTGCGAGAGATTTTCCTGAATTGCAATCTTTCCGAATGGGTTTAAGGCTGAGTTCGACCCAATCCACACTCAACTAATTGCTTTCTCGGGCGCATTGCGCGCTCCAACGGCAACCTGCGCAAGGAAATTTAAAGTTCATGATCAGTGTCAGCAATGTATCCATGCGGTATGGCTCCAAAATTCTCTTTGAAGATGTCTCGACTGCCTTCATTCCCGGTCGTCGTTACGGTCTGACTGGCCCCAACGGCGCCGGTAAATCCACCTTCATGAAGATACTCACCGGCGAACTCGACCCGCAAAAAGGCACCGTCGTCCGCCCCCGCAAGCTCGGCATCCTGCGTCAGGATCAATTCGCCTACGACGCTTTCCGCGTTATCGACACCGTCATCATGGGCAACGCACCTCTCTGGGCAGCGCTCGCAGAACGTGACACCATCTATGAGAAGCCGGAAATGACTGACGCTGACGGCATGCGTCTCGGCGAGCTCGAGGGCATCGTCGGCGACGAAGACGGCTACAGCGCAGAAACCGACGCCGCAATTCTCCTCCAGGGTCTCGATATTCACGACGAACTCCACGAACGCAAGATGAGCGAACTCCAGGGCGGCCAAAAGGTCCGTGTCCTCCTTGCACAAGCACTCTTCGGCAAGCCGCAGGCTCTCCTCCTCGACGAGCCAACAAACCACCTTGATCTCGATTCAATTCATTGGCTCCAGGATTTTCTGCACAATTACGATGGCACGTTGATTACCATTTCTCACGATCGCCACTTCCTGAACAGCGTCACCACGCACACTGCCGATATCGATTACCAAACCATCATCACTTACACCGGCGGCTACGACGAGATGGTGATGGCCAAGACGCAAGTTCGCTCCCGTCTTGAAAGTGAAAACGCCCAGCGCGACAAAAAGATCGCGCAGCTCAATGAGTTCATCGCGCGTTTTGCTGCCGGCACACGTTCCACGCAAGTCACCAGCCGCCGCAAAGAAGTCGAGCGCCTCCAGACCAACGACCTCGCCCGCTCCAACATTGCGCGCCCCTACATCAAGTTCGATATGATCCGCCCCAGCGGCAAGCACGTCCTTGAGTTCAAGCACATCACCAAACTCTACGGCGACCTCAAGGTCATCGACGGCTTTACCGCCAACGTCCTCCGCGGCGAAAAAATCTGCCTTATGGGCCGCAACGGCGCAGGCAAAACCACGCTCCTCAAGAGCCTGCTCGCCAACTACCCCGGCCTCGCCGACAAGGATTTCACTCTCGACTCAGGTAACGTGTTCTGGGGACACGAGGCGCAGATCGGCTATTTTCCACAGGATATTGGCGCGACCATCGAGCACGGGCTCACGGGGGCGGAGTGGCT
>DAHXOQ010000167.1 GCA_027364815.1 Acidobacteriaceae bacterium
ATATAAAGCAGTCGCGGCAAATTATCGTCGTTACGCAAAGATTCCCGGTTTCAGACCCGGAAAGGTTCCTGAGGCCGTCATCACGCGCCGTTTCGGGAATGACATTCGCAAGGAAGTCCTCGACACCCTTCTCCCCGAGCGCTTCAACAAGGCCGTCCTCGAGTTGGGAATCAAGCTTGTCGGTCAGCCCCAGGTTGCCGAGCTGACTTTGAATGATGGCGAGCCGCTCCACGCAAAGGCGCTCTTCGAGTATCTTCCTGATTTCTCCATCGAGGGTTACCAAGGCGTGCACGTTGAAAAGCCCCCTGCCGATGTTCCTGAAGAAGAGTACGCCGCCGAGCTAACTCAGTTGCGTGAATCACGCGCCACCATCGAGCCCGTTGAAGATGACCGCGCACTCACCGATGGCGACTGGGCACAGATTTCTTACGCCGGCAATGTTAAAGACGACGAAGCGGCTCCGCCCGTTGCTGGCGAAGACGCGCTCGTCGAGATTGGCGGCAAGGAGACGCTCTCAGCTTTCAATGACGCTCTGCGCGGCGCCAAGGTTGGCCAGGAACTTCAGGTTGAAGTTCTCTACCCTGCCGATTACAAGGAGCAAAAGCTCGCCGGCAAGACCGTTGCATACAACGTCACCGTCAAGGCGATCAAGAAGCGCATCATGCCTGAACTCAACGACGATTTCGCCAAGGAGCTGGGCAACTACGAGACCTTCGCCGACCTCGAAAAGCGCATTCGCGAGTACCTGACGAATCGCAAGCAGGCCAGCGTTGAAGAAGATACCCGCAACCGCCTCTTAGAAGCATTGGCTGCAAAGTTTGTCTTCCCTGTTCCCGAGTCGCTCGTCCAGCAGCAGATTGACATGCGCCTCGAACGTGGACTCCGCGCACTCGCTGCGCAGGGCATGACCGAGGACCAGATGCGCAAGCTCGACTTCACCCGCCTGCGCGGCGCGCAGCGTGATGGCGCAATGGCAGAGGTAAAGTCTGCGTTGATTCTCGACAAGATTGCAGCTGCTGAAGGCCTCACCATCACTGAAGAAGAAGTTGACCGCGAAGTTCACATGGCCGCTCTCCAAAGCCGTGAGCCGGTTGAGCAACTTCAGGCGCGTTTGACCGCAGATGGTGGACTGGCTAGAATTCGTGAACAACTACTTCGCGAAAAGACTGCCCACCTGTTGTACGAACGTCTGCCTGCATAGGTACTGAATCTTTTACGGAGTTGCGCACCGCATCACGCGCAACTCAACTGAAACGGGCAACGCACCAAGCCCCATGAACTCAAAGAAACTGGACAGAGAAAACAATGGCATTGGTACCCATGGTGGTTGAGCAGACGAGCCGAGGCGAACGCGCCTACGACATTTACTCCCGTCTGCTGCGCGACAACATTATCTTTCTCGGCACGCCGATCGACGACCAGATCGCGAATCTCATCGTCGCGCAACTGCTCTTCCTCTCCGGTGAGGATCCAGAGAAGGACGTACAGCTCTACATCAACTCTCCGGGCGGCTCCATCACGGCCGGACTCGCCATCTATGACACCATGCAGTTCATCAAGAACAACGTGGTCACCTATTGCATCGGCCAGGCCGCCAGCATGGGCGCATTCCTGCTGATGGCCGGAACCAAGGGCAAGCGTTTTGCCCTGCCAAACTCGCGCATTCTCATCCACCAACCTTCCATGGGTGGTTTGAGCGGGCAGGCAACAGACATCGACATTCACGCGCGAGAGATTCTCCGCATCCGTGAAATCACCAACAACCTCATGGCCAAGCACACCAACCAGCCGCTCGACCGCATTGAACGCGATGTGGAACGCGACTTCATCATGACCGCAGAACAGGCCAAGGAATACGGCATCGTCGATGAAATCATCGACCGTCCGCGCATTTAGTCTTTTCCGAGTCAAGCACTTAAGTGATGCACGCAAGTAACTAGCACGACCACACAACTCGAAGATACAGTTGTTAGCAATCGCAATCCGATTGCAGGAAAACAAGAAAGAGGAGCAAGAAAATGAAAACGCGCACAGGACCCGAGGACGCGCTGCGTTGTTCGTTCTGCCACAAGTCACAAGACGCCGTGGCTAAATTGATCTCCTCACCAAGCGACTACCCACGCGCTTTCATCTGCGACGAGTGTGTTGCCGTTTGCAACTCCATCCTTGACGACGACCGTGGCGGAGAAACCAGTGCTGCTGCCGGCTCTTTGCACCTCCCCAAGCCCAGTGAGGTCAAGAGCTACCTCGACGATTATGTCATCGGCCAGGAGCAGACCAAGAAGAAACTCGCCGTGGCCGTCTACAACCACTACAAGCGCATCCAGATGAATCGCATGCGCAACAATGAAGTTGAGCTCGCCAAGTCCAACATCCTGCTCATCGGCCCCACAGGCTCCGGCAAAACCCTTCTCGCGCACACCCTGGCCAAGATGCTCGACGTTCCCTTTGCGATTGTCGATGCAACCACGCTCACTGAAGCCGGCTACGTCGGCGAGGATGTTGAGAACATCATCCTCAAGTTGCTGCAAGCCGCAGATGGCGACGTCACCCGCGCGCAGCAGGGCATCATCTATATTGACGAGATTGACAAAATCGGACGCAAAGACGAGAACCCCTCCATTACCCGCGATGTCTCCGGAGAAGGCGTACAGCAGGCGCTCCTCAAGATTCTTGAGGGCACCGTCGCCAACGTTCCTCCGCAGGGCGGACGCAAGCACCCCCACCAGGAGTTCACAGCCGTCGACACCACCAACATTCTCTTCATCTGCGGCGGAGCCTTCTCGGCCTCGAGCGCGTTGTCGGACGCCGCGTACGCAAGAAGGCTCTCGGCTTCAAGTCCACGCTCACCGATGCCGAAGCTGCAATGCGCACCAGCCGCGACACCGAACTGCTGCGCAAGACCGAGCCACAGGATCTCATCAAGTACGGCCTCATCCCCGAATTCGTCGGCCGCCTGCCTGTCATGGGCATCCTCGACGAGCTCGACGAAGCCGCTCTCGTCGAAATCCTCTCCAAGCCCCGCAACGCCATCCTCAAGCAGTACCAGCGCCTCTTCGAGTTTGAGAATGTCCGCCTGCACTTCACTGCTGACGCCGCCGCGGCAATCGCCCGTGAAGCGCTCGCCCGCAAGGTCGGGGCACGTGGCCTGCGCATGATCATCGAAGAGCTCATGCTCGACCTCATGTACCACCTGCCCAACAACAAACGCGCACGCGACATCGAAATCACAAAAGACATGGTCGAGCGCCGCGATCTCTCCCCAACACTCCTCGAAAAAGCCGGCTAAGCCAACCGAAGTTTAAAAAGCCACGAGAACAATCTCGTGGCTTTTTTTGCTCTGTCATTTTAATTCTCCGCTAATTTAAATTCTGCGTTAATCGATACAAAAAATACTCCCCATTCCCATGCACCAGCATCGCGCTCAAATCCGGCCGCTCCACAACCGTCAGATAATAACTCGCCCCGTACCGGTCTCGAATCGCCTCAATCTCATGCAAACTCAAATTCGGATAATTCCGCTTGAGCTCGTCCATAATATGGTAGCTGCGCGCAGTGATCGGCCCTCGGTTGACGATCTCCAACCGGTGCCGCCACTCAATCATCTGGTAGTTGTGCGGTGCGCGTTTAAAGTTCACCACCTGCGCCCGCTCCGCATCAATCCAGAAAATATTCAGCCACGGCGGCGACAGAAACACCGCATTTTGCGGTGTCTGGTTTCGAATCCATTCCGTCATCTCCCGCCATTTGTCGTTTTTCCGGTCCAGCCTGCTCTGCCAAATCTTCGCAAAATCCTCAACCGGCTTTTTGATGTTAAACGCATACGTCCCCAAAAAAATCATGCTCAACGCAATGCACACGGCATTCTTCCAGCGCAGTGGCATTCTCTTTCCTGCATCTCGATCACACCAGGCAAGCATCCGCCTGCCCGCGCAGCATGTCAGCGCCAGCAGAAAGAAAATCAACACCAGCACATCGGCAACGCGAAAAGGAAAGCTCAACAGAAACCGGTAGCTGTGCAGTTGCGATGCGATCAACCCCACGCCAAACTCAAGCGTCAAAACCACCAAAAATCCGCTGATCACGCGCGCTTCAAAAGCTGGAACAATTTTGCGAAACAGCCAAACGCTACCCGCCGTCATCACCACAAGAATTGAAAACAGCGCCGCGCCATGAAAGTAATCAGGATCTATATGCATTGGGTCGTCAATCAAAACGCCTATCTTTGCGGCAAGCTCTCGATCCGCATCCGTGCCCATTGCATAATAACGATGCGTGATGATCACCAACGGCAGGTTGATAACCACTGGAATCAATCCAAATGTCAAAATCCTTCGCCAGCCAAAATCGCGCCAAGCCATCAGCGATGCAATGCCCAGCGCCAATGTCCCCCAAAAACCCACTAGCACATGGAAGCTGATCGCCAGTCCGCAATATATACCAGCCTTAAGCATCGCCTTGTCGAAGATCGCACAGAGCGCCAGCAACAACAGCGCATAGCTGAAACACTTCGGCTCAATCCCGCCCAGTATCCATTCGCTTGTCCCCAGGCATTGTTTCAGTAATATCCATCCTGCCGTGCCGATCAACACCACGTAGGGCTCAAATTCCAACCTTCTCCCCAGCTTGGCCAGGATCAATAAAAATGCAACCCAGAACAGCACCCGCGCCACCATCGCAGCCCACATCATGTTGCGCAGAAACAACCACAGCGGCGCCACTGTCACAGCAAACGCAAAGTCAAAAGTATTGTCTCCATGACTTTTGGCCACAGCCCAGTCATGGCTCAGAAAATCCGGCTCAACAAGCTGCCGTACACTGATCAGTTTGCCGGCTTCATTGACTTGAAAAGCTGGCAAAAAATATTTCAGCCCAAGCACCGTCAGCAATATCAAGATCATCAAAGAATAGTTGCGCGCTGTAAGCGGCTCCATCCATTTGCGAAAGAATGTAGCTAGATCAACGCGTGTCATGACTCACCTGAAAATCCATTTGGTGCACCTGGCGGATTCCTGCCAAGTGGATTTGTGTTGACGCTCAAAATCTCTATTGAATTTGGCACGAATATCAAATTTCAGAATCCATGCCAGAAATCATTGTGCTGGCAAAGCCAAATCCTCTATATCCGGAACATCATCGGCAGAATTACAAAATAAGTAGCTCATTTCGCTACAAAGTCAATTCCTGACTAATTCTGCGCAAACCGAATCTTCGTTCGCCTCATGGCAGAGCTTTCCCTCTGGTTGTATACCTTTACAACAGCCAGGATTACAGAATCGTAATCTGTTTTTATCTGATTCTCAACTCTATGTCCAGTCATTTATGCCGTGCATGGTTTTTAAATTTTCATGAACGATACATGTGTATAAATCGGCGGTAGTATTCCAACTAGAAGATTACTTCCCGCAATATGGACCTCCACTGTGTTTTAAGTTTTATGTGCGCTCTCAAATTTTATTCTGCGCCGCATTAGGATTCCTCAATACGATAACGCGGTTCTTTTGTGTCAATGGGATTGTTCAATGCACAAAATTCTTCTTTCATATTGTCCTATATCCAAATTGCCTGCGGAAAAGAATGAAATCACCCATTCCGCTGTACAATCCGATTAGGAGACATTGTGCGCTGGCTCGTCTAATTACGTGAGCCTTCACGCAATCTAAATCCCCGGGAGCCTGCATGACTACAGCACGCGAAAAAAATGAACTGACCAAGATGCCGATGATGCCTATCCGTGAGCTGGTCATATTTCCCTTCCAGATGATGCCCTTCGTCGTCGGTCGCGAGTCGAGCGTGCGCGCGCTTGAAGAGGCTCTCTCCGGTGACCGGCGCATCTTCCTCGCCACGCAGCACGACGCCAGCGTCGATGAGCCCTCCGCCAAGGAGATTTACACCGTCGGCTGCATCTGCACCATCGTGCAGAGCGTGAAAATTCCCAATGGCAACATCAAAGTTTTAGTCGAAGGTGTTGAACGCGCCAAGTTCTCCGAGATCAGTGACAAGGATGGCTTCTTCGTCGCTACCGTGCGCACCGGCAAGCAAACATTTGAAATGACCCCGGCAGCCGAGCAGCTCATGCAGCGCGTGACCACACTCTTTGAGCAGTACGTCAAGTTGCAGCAATCCTTGAACTACGAGACGGGCATCGCCAGCGTGCGCATGGACGAGCCCGCAAAATTCGCGGATGTGATCGCCGCAAATCTCCAACTCGGCATTGAAGAGAAGCAGGACCTCCTCGCCATCTTCGACCCCGCCACTCGCCTCGCGCGTCTCGCCGATGTTCTCGACATCGAGATTGAAAAACTCGACCTCGACCGCAATATTCAATCGCGTGTAAAACGCCAGATGGAACGTGCGCAAAAAGAGTAC
>DAHXOQ010000168.1 GCA_027364815.1 Acidobacteriaceae bacterium
CCACAAGAAGGAGAACGGAAATGAAATCGCCCAAGAAACAAATCGCAAAAAAATCTCCACGCATCAAAGTTCTTACGCGCAAATCGGCAAAGTCCGCGCAGAAAATTTTCCCGCTGCGCACGGCAACCGTCATTCGCCACACCACCGAAACTCAAATCGATCTCTCGCTCACCATCGAAGGCAGCGGCCTCTACAAAATCAACACCGGCATTCGCTTCTTCGACCACATGCTTGAGCTCTTCACGCGTCACGGCGCCTTCAATCTCACCCTCACCTGCAACGGCGATCTCGATGTCGACCAGCACCACTCAGTTGAAGATGTCGGCATCGCGCTCGGCGAGGCATTTGACCGCGCACTCGGCGACAAGCGCGGGATTCTTCGCGCCGGCTACTTCCTCATGCCCATGGATGAAACTCTGGCCATCGCCGCCATCGATCTCAGCGGCCGTGCCGCCTTTGCCGTTGACACCGCAGTCCGCACGCGTCTTGTCGGCGATCTGCAAACCGAGCTAGTTACTGACTTCTTTGAAGGCTTCGCCCGCGGGGCACGAGCCAATGTCCACGTCAAAACCATGTACGGCCGCTCCAACCACCACAAGATCGAAGCCATCTTCAAAGCCTTCGCCCGCGCCCTGCGCGTTGCCTGCTCGCGCGATCCACAACTCGCCGAGATGCTGCCATCAACGAAAGGCCTGCTCAGATGCGCGTCACTGTCATCGATTACAAGGCCGGCAACTTGACCTCCGTCCTCAAGACGCTCACCCACCTCGGCGCAGAGTGCGAGGTCACTGATGATCCTGTGCGCGTTCAAAAGGCCGAGCGCCTCGTCTTGCCTGGAGTTGGGCATTTTGCCGCGACAAAACTACTCGACGACCGCGGCCTCACTCGCGCTGTGCGTGAAAAAATTGCGGATGGAACTCCCTTCCTCGGCATCTGCGTCGGCATGCAATGGCTCTACGCCGGCAGCACGGAAGCGCCAGATCAACCAGGCCTCGCATACTTCGCCGAGCAGTGCGCCCGCTTCCCGAACGTGAGCGAAAAAGTTCCTCACGTCGGCTGGAACTCGATTCGCATCTCTCCAAACTCCAAACTCTTCGCCGGAGTTGCCGACAATTCTTTTGTCTACTTCACGCATTCCTACAAAGCGCCCGTCACCGCTGACACAGCAGCCACGACCGACTACATTGAACCTTTCGCGGCCTCAGTTGAGAGAAACAACGTCTTCGGTGTTCAATTCCACCCCGAAAAATCCAGCGACGTCGGACTCAAAATTCTTTCGAACTTTCTCGCCTTCAACACGGAGGCAATATGATCACCAAGCGCATCATCGCCTGTCTCGACGTTCACGCCGGGCGCGTCGTCAAAGGCATTCAATTCGTTGACCTCATCGACGCGGGCGCCCCGGCTCTCCTTGCCGAGCGTCACGCCCTTGAAGGCGCTGACGAAATCGTCCTTCTCGACATCACCGCAACCCATGAGGGCCGACAAACTCTCCTCGACACAGTGCGCCGCACCGCGCTGCGTCTTTTTGTTCCCTTCACTGTCGGCGGCGGCATCCGAAGCGCTGACGACGCAGCCCAGGTCTTCGATGCGGGCGCTGACAAAATCAGCATCAACTCCGCCGCGCTCGCCGACCCCAATCTCATCACTGCAATCGGCAACAGCTTCGGAGCACAAGCCGTCGTCGTCGCCATCGATGCCCGTCGCGAACCCAACGCGCCCATCAATCAAGCCCGCGTCTTCGTCCAAGGTGGCCGCAAGCCCACCGAACGCCGCGCCGTCGAGTGGGCGCGTGAAGCCGAATCGCGCGGCGCAGGTGAAATCCTTCTCACCTCCATGGACTCCGATGGCACGCGCACAGGCTTCGACTGCGAACTCACCGCCGCCGTCTCCTCCGCCGTGCGCATCCCGGTCATCGCCTCAGGCGGCGCAGGAACTCCCGCGCACTTTGTTGACGTCTTCACGCGTGGCCGCGCCGACGCCGCACTTGCCGCCAGCATCTTCCACTTCGGCGTTTCCAGCGCCCGTTCGCTCAAACAAGAGCTGGCCCGCGCCGGCGTCTCCGTGAGGCTTCCATGCTGATTCCTTCCATCGACCTAATGGGCGGTCGCATCGTGCAACTCGTTCAAGGCGAAAAACTCGCCCTCGCATTCGACGACTTTGAATATTGGATCGAACGCTTCTCGCGCTTCCCTCTCGTCCAACTCATCGACCTCGCCGCCGCATTGCGCCAGGGCGATAACGCAGCCCTTGTCGAGAAATTTGCCAGGCGTCTTCCGGTTCAGGCCGGCGGCGGCAGTCACACCGTTGAGCGCGCGCGACAAGTTCTCGCTTCCGGCGCGCAACGCGTCATCCTCGGGTCAGCATTATTTTCTGCTACAGAATCCGAAGCCCGCGTCAACACCGAATTCGCCGCCGAAATCTCCGCCGCAATCGGCAAAGCAAAAATCGTTGCCGGCATTGACACGCGCAACGGCAAGATCGCCGTCAAAGGCTGGAAGGCCCAGCTTGCTCTCACACCCGACGCCGCCATCCCGCAACTTGATCCCTTCGTCGGCGCTTATCTCTACACGCATGTCGATGGCGAGGGCCTACTCGGCGGTTTCCCCATGGCTGTCGCCGAACGCCTGCGCACACTCACCACGCAGCAGCTCATCGTCGCCGGCGGCATACGTAGCCAACAGGAAGTCGATACTCTGCACGCACTCAACATCGACGCAGTTGTTGGCATGGCTGTCTACACCGACCTTCTGAAAGTGTGATGAATTTCACTGACACTTATCAAACATCAGTTAATCTGAAGACAGAGCTTTTGGAATTTCGAAAGGAACCACACGCAAATGACTACGAAAACGCGCGGCATTCATCTCGCACACCGTCTCGATGAAGTTGGCTTCTCTGACATCGTGCAGATTCGCAACAAGGTCATGGCACTCAAGGCCGAGGGTCAGCAGGTGCACGCCTTCCACGGCGGCGAACCCTTCTTCGAAACTCCTGAAGCGATCAAGCGCGCCGCAACCCAAGCTCTCACAGACAATCACACACATTACGCGCCGTCGTCAGGAATACTTCCCTTGCGCGAAGCACTCGCACAAAAGCTCGTTGCAAAAAACAAACTCAGCGTCAGCGTCGATGAAGTCATTGTCACCGTCGGCGGTACGCAGGGTCTCTATGCAGCATTCCAAAGCATCCTCGATCCGGGCGAAGACGTTCTCGTATTCGATCCTTACTGGACGCCTATCAGCGATCTGATCCGTGGCGCGCAGGCGCGTCCATTGCTTGTACCGTCCGTCACCGCGCGCCGCAACGGAATCCGCAAAACCCTTGCGCAATTTTCCACGCCGCAGACTCGCGCCATCTATTACAACACACCGCAAAATCCGAGCGGCCTCGTCTTCACGCGCGCTGAAGCTGAAGAAGTTGCAGCCTTCGCAATTGAGCGCGACCTCATCGTCATCGCCGACGAAGCCTATGAAGATCTCGTGTACGAGGGCACCCATTTCTCCATCGCCTCGCTCCCCGGCATGGCCGAGCGCACCATCACCTGTTTTACTTTCTCCAAGTCCTACGCGATGACCGGATGGCGCGCCGGATACGCGGTTGCCAAAGAACCTTTTATGACCGCGCTGCGCAAAATCGTTCTCTACTCCACCAACGGAGTCACCACGCCCGTGCAGTACGCAATGGTCGAAGCTCTCAAAACACCCGAGTCTGAAATCACCACGCGTCGTGAAGAGTATCTTCAGCGCCGCGACCTTCTCGTTGCCGGACTCAATGAAGCCGGCCTCCCCTGCGAACCTCCCGCCGGCGCATTCTACGCATTCCCCAACGTCGAGAAAATCAGCCGCAACAGCCGTGAAGCCGCATCGATTCTCCTGGAGAAGGCGCACATCGCCACCATCCACGGATCCGTTTTCGGCGCGCAGGGAGAAGGCCATCTTCGCTTCGGTTACGCTGTATCAATTAAGGAAATCAAGGATTGTGTCTCTGCACTGCGCAGTTTTTTGAAATCGTAATCTAAGTTTTTCTATTTCTATCAAACATTGAGTGCCCCATCCTTTCGCTTTTCTTGCGCAAGGGTGGGATGCCGGAATTACTCTGCTCCATGCTCCGCCAGCGTCTTGCTTGTCTCGATACGCGACGCCCGTAACAATCTTGCCAACTGCTTCAAGTGCAACTGTACAGCATAGACACGCAAAATTTCCTCTTGCGAGAAATTCGCTCCCGTATGCCGCACCTCCAGCATTCTGTTTTCCAGATCTTCAATATCCTCTTCCAATTTCAATCTCGACTGCGGTGTCGCAAATCGCCACTTGTGAATCCGCTCCGCCACATAATGAAAGCCCATATGAATATCGGAGGCCAGCTTGCCCAGCGCCGGCTCCAGTTGCTGCGCAAAGCGATCATTGTGGCTGTTACGCACCGCCAACTCCAGAGCCGCCAGCGCATCGCGCAGTGAACGCGCAAACTGCATCAGCAATCCCAGCGCCTCCAGCACTCCACGCCCGCCCGATGGCTCATTGCGCGCCGCATCCATCAGCTGATTGTTAGCGCGCCGCAGCGCATCGGCACGCGCACGCACATCGTTGAGCTCCTCGTCAGCATCGCCGCGATAGCCCTTCAGAATCGCCTCAAACAAAGCGCCCAATTGCAAAAATTCTTCCGTCAATCCCTCGCGCAATCGAATCCGCGCGCGGTCAGGAAACACCAGAGTCGAGACCGCCAACGCAACCGCAATCCCCAGCAGCACCTCAATCACGCGATGAACGGCAAAGGTCAAACCCGGCCCGCTTTTCTGCGCTGCAAGAATAATAATGACCGTCACGCCGGCCAATCGCGTGCTGCTCTTGAGTCCGAGGAAGACGCAAACCAGCGTGCTCGCGAGCAATGCCAGCAAAAAATTCCAGGGCTGCACCGGGTAGAGTGAAAATGCAAATCCAAAGGCCGCGCCTATCAGCGTTCCCACCGCGCGATCGCGTGATGCGGTCACCGTCGATCCGACATAAGATTGCAGAACGATAATGACCGTGATGACTGCCCAGTAGCCATCGTGCAAGCCAAGCATCTGCGGAATGAACCAGGCAATCGCCGCTGCGAGCGTTGTCTTCAGCGCATGAATCACAAGCCCGCGCTTCTCGCTGCTCACGCGGCTCCACCAGCCAGTCGGCTCCGTCGCCGGCATCACCGCCGCTTCCAGCTCCGCAATTGAATCCGTTCTTTTTTTCTTTAACCGCATACTCACTTACAAGTTTCTCATGCGCTTCGCAACGCTGTACCATGAAAAAAGAAGGCGCCGCTGGCCTTTGTTCGATACAGCACACACGCCAAAGGAGTTCTCATGCTTAGGGTCGGCTATCCTGAAAAACTCGCTTACGCGCTCCCAAATGAAATTCCCGCAGGAGTTGAACTCGTCCCGCTCGCCGATTCGCTTAGCGAAGAAATTTCTCTCGATGTTCTCATCGGCGATCCCTATCCATCGCGCACCATTCTCAAGTGGCCTCATCTACGCGGCGTCAAACTTCTCCTCGCGCTCCTCGCCGGCACGGAGTGGGCTCCGCCACTCGTCGGCCCATCAGTCACCATCTGCAATGCGCGCGGCGCACACACTCTCGCCACGGCTGAGTGGGTCATCACCGCCATCCTCTCCATGCTCAAATACATTCCGCTCCACATCGAGGTTCAAAAAAGTGGCAAATGGAAACGCCGCTTTGAAGCCGCTCATCTCTACGCCGACCTGCACAACGACCGTCGCGAACTTCTTCCTCCCGTCATGCAGGAGGAACTCACCGGCAAGCGCGTTCTCCTCATCGGCTACGGCTCCATCGGCCAGCAGATTGAAAGCTTCCTGGCGCCATTTAAAGTTGAACTCACACGTGTCGCCCGTACCGCACGCACTACTTCAGACGGTCACGCGATTTGCGCCATCACTGAGCTCGACACTCTGATTCCGCAAGCTGAAATCATCATCCTCATCCTTCCCTCCACCGATGAGACTCATCATCTCTTCGACGCGCGCCGCATCGCGCGCATGCAGCAAGGCGCGCTCATCGTCAATGCCGCACGCGGTCCCATCATCGACACCGGCGCACTTGTTGAAGCACTCACTGCCGGTCGCATCCGCGCCGCTCTCGACGTCACCGACCCCGAGCCGCTCCCTGAAAACCACCCGCTCTGGCACTGCCCAAACACGCTCATCACCGCACACATCGGCGGCTCCAGCCCCAACTTCGCCATCCGCTCCATGAGCGTCGCATTCGAAGAACTCCGCCGCTACGTCAACGCCGAACCTCTCCAAAACGTCGTCCAGCAGGGCAGGGAGCTTTTTATTT
>DAHXOQ010000169.1 GCA_027364815.1 Acidobacteriaceae bacterium
AAATATCACTTGCGAAAACCATTCATCGCAATCTATTGTACGCGGAGCCGGTTAAGGAAGTTCCCTCACTACTCAGGCAGCGTCAAACTCCCCTGAACGTTAAAGTTACCGCTCACATCCCCCGCACCTGTCGCTGGCTGACCGCCGCCAATTGCCAGCCCATACCTGCCCTCAGCCACCACTGGCACACCTGCCTCCGTCACCAGGCTCAAATCCCGAGGATGCAAAACAAAACTCACCTGCTTCTGTTCGCCCGCTTTCAAATGCACCCGTTGAAATCCCCTGAGCGCACGAATCGGTGCCCCCTTAACCGGAGGAAAACTCAAATAGAGCTCCACCACCTCATCCCCATCCCGAGCGCCATCATTTTTGACTGTCACGCTCGCCGAAAAATCCTCTCCCGCACTCACACTCGCCGGCGCATTTAATCCCGAAAAGCTGAACTTTGAATAACTCAGACCATACCCAAAGGGATAAACCGGCTCGCCAGTAAAATATTTGTACGTCCGCTCCTTCATCGAGTAATCCTCAAACGGCGGCAACTGGCTTACATCTTTGTAGAAGGTAACCGGCAACCTGCCTGCAGGATTGTTCTTCCCGCTCAGCGGCTCGGCCACCGCTGCCCCACCTTCTTCGCCCGGATACCACGCCTCCAGAAGTGCGTTTGCATTTTGCCGCGCCCACTCCAGCCCCAACGCGCTTCCATTTGTCAGCACCACCACCAGCGGCTTGCCCGTTGCCTTCAACTTTTCCAGCAACTCTTCTTCAGGCTTCGGTAGCGCAATACTCGTCCTGTCGCCGCCGTTGAAGCCCTCAAGGTCTACCTTCATCTCTTCGCCTTCAAGCTCGCTCGTGATTCCCACCACGGCCACAACCACATCCGAACTCTGCGCCGCAGCCAACGCTTTCCGCCACAACTGATCGTCCGTGTACAAATTTGTCTTTTGTTTGTTCAGAAAATTAGTTCCCTCGGCAAACTGAATCGCTCCCTCGCCAAACTCCGCGCGCATCCCCTCAAGAATTGAAACCGTATGGCTCGGCTCGCCGTTGTAATTCCCCAGCAGCACCTTCGTCTGCTCCGCCAACGGCCCCACCACTGCAATCCGCACGCCCTTCTTCAGCGGCAACACGCCATCATTTTTCAACAGCACCATCGACTCATTTGCAATCTTGCGCGCCATCGCCCGATGTTGCGCGCTATCCAGCAAATTCTCATCAATCTTTGAGTATGGAACCATCTCCGGTGGATCAAACATTCCCAGCTTCATCCGCGCAGTAAACTGACGCACCAGCGCCGTATCCAGATCGCTCTCCTTCAAATACCCGGCCTTCACCGCATCCAAATATGGCTTGTAATCATGGTCATCCTTCACAACATCCAGGTAATCCACGCACTCATTATCCATGCCTTCTTTAACTGAGGCCGCTGTCGCCTCTGCCTGTGTTCCCTTGTATTTGTGACCGTCATAAATATTGAGCACCGCACCGCAATCAGAAACCACATACCCGTTAAACTTCCACTTGCCGCGCAGTTGATCGACCAGCAAAAACTCATTGGCGCACGCTGGCTGCCCATTAATGCTGTTGTACGCGCACATCACTGATCCAGCCTTACCCTCCGTCACTGTCGCGCGAAACGCCGGCAAATAAGTATCCAGCTCATCATGCTTGCTTACCTCCACATCCGCTTTGTGCCGCGTTGTCTCAGGTCCGCTGTGCACCGCAAAATGCTTCGGCGTTGATATCACGCGGTAATAATGAGGATCATCGCCCTGCATTCCCGTCACAAAAGCCACACCCAGCTTCGCCGTCAGATATGGGTCTTCCCCGTAAGTCTCCTGCCCGCGCCCCCACCGAGGATCACGGAAGATATTGATATTCGGCGCCCAAAAATCCAACCCCTCAAAAATCCTGCTGTGCCCCGCGCGCATATCCTGCGCATGCTTGATGCGCCCTTCTGTCCCTATCACCACAGCCATCTCGTGAATCGCATTCACGTCAAAGGTCGCGGCCAGGCCAATCGGCTCCGGGAACTCCGTCGTCCCATCCACTGCCACGCCATGCAGCGACTCGCTCCACCAGTCATACGCTGGAACCTTGAGCCGCTCAATCGCTCGCGCCTGGTTCACCATCTGTGTCGCTTTTTCTTCAAGAGTCATCCGGCTCACCAGATCCGCAGCGCGCTGCTCCGCTGAAAGTCCTGGGTCAAGATAAGCTGGCTGCTGGCTCTGTTGCGCATGCACTGTGAGTACGCCTGCAACGTATGCAAAGCACAAAATAATTCTGGCAACGGAATTAAAACCGGTACGTTTCATAGCTGTCCATTGTAAGCTGCCCGTGCAATAGCCTGAAAACCTGTGCAAAACTAGCTCAAATACCCAGTAATCGTGCTCTTTTTTAAGTTATTTAACACTTATCTTGTTGTCATACATTACTTTCGAGTTTATTCTTCTCTACAAGTACGAAACCGCCCAAATTTGCCCCCGGATTTGAGGAACATCATGAAAGTCCAACTTCAACTCATCACAGTGAACCTGTTATTGATATGTGCTGTCGTCGCTCTGTACTTCCTGGGTTATCCCCTGGTCGTCATCGCGGCTTGCGGAGCCTTCTTTTTCCTGCTCGCTAACTTCATTCTCATCTCTCGCATGAGTAAATCAAAAGATCAAAAAACCAGCATTTAATTTCTCCAGGTACACGCCTTCGAATTGCATCATTTTCTTATCAGACGCAGCCTTTTAATCAGTCGCGCCACTTATCAAAGTCTCCTCTCCGGATTGACGCGCTCATCTTCTCGATCTCGCGTGATAACTCCCTGTCTTCTTCAAGCCTCGGAATCACGTTCCGCACCGCTGCCTGTGCTGCCTCCAGCCTCTTCCCTGGCTTCAACGGCAAGCGAAACTCCAACCCCTGCGCCGCGCACATCAACTCAATCCCCACTATCCGCTCCGCATGCTCCACAATCTGACGCAACTTCAGCGCGCCCGTCATCCCCATTGAAACGTGATCTTCCTTACCTCCGCTCGTTGGAATGCTGCCCACCGATGATGGATGAGAGAGCACCTGGCACTCGTTAATCAATGCCGCCGATGCAATCTGCGCAATCATGAATCCTGACGACAATCCCGGATCAGGCGACAAAAACGCCGGCAGCCCCTCATTGATATCCGGATTCAACAGACGGTCAATTCTTCTCTCCGTCATGCTCGCCAAATCCGTCACTGCAATCGACGCATAATCAAAAATGTAAGACAACGGCGCTCCATGAAAATTCCCGCCTGAGATCACATCCCCGCCATGCGCGCCCTCATTCGCTTCCGGCACCGCTGTTACAGGAAAAACCAGCGGATTATCCGTCGCCGATCCCATCTCAACCATCAGCACCTCGGTCACATGCTCCAGAACTCCGCGCACAGCACCATGAACCTGCGGCATGCAACGCAAACAATACGCATCCTGCACACGCGTATCATGCTCGCGATGCGACTCGCGAATCTCCGACTCCGCCAATAAACTTCTCAAATGCCCAGCCACTGCAATCTGCCCCGCATGCGGCCTCGCCAATTGAATTCGTTCATCAAATGCCGCTGGCGTTCCCATCAACGCCTCCAGTGACATCGCACCCGCTACATCAGCCAGCTCCGCCACGCGTCTTGCGCGCGCCACGGCCAAACCACCCACTGCCGTCATCGCCTGCGTTCCATTCAGCAGCGAGATTCCCTCTTTGCCCAACAACACCAGCGCCTTCAATCCAGCCCGCTTCTGCGCCTCCGCTCCAGCCATCCGCTCGCCCGCAAAAAATGCCTCGCCCTCGCCCATCACCACTAGCGCAAGGTGAGCAAGCGGCGCCAAATCTCCACTCGCACCCACCGACCCCTTCTCGGGAATCACCGGCGTCACGCCCTCATTCAACATCGCCACCAGAAGTTCCAACACCGCTGGCCGCACTCCGCTGTATCCCTTTGCCAACACATTTGCGCGCAGCAGCAACATCCCCCGCGCTTCAGCAATCGAAAGCGGCGCACCCACGCCACCCGCATGGCTGCGCACCAAATTCGTCTGCAACTGCGCCAACTGCGCTTGCTTAACGCTCACATCGGCCAGCCGTCCAAAACCCGTATTCACGCCATAGACCGTCGCGCCCTCAGCCACAATCCGCTCAATCCCGGCGCGGCTTTCCCCCACGCGCGCCAGCGCTTCCGCTGCAATCGGTACCTTCGTGCCGCCTTCTGCAACCGCAACCAGCTCGTCCAACGTCAACGGCTGTCCATTCAATACCAGTGCGTCCACACACAACTCCAGAGGCCAATGAGGCCAATCCATCTTAAATTGTTGGAGCCTTACTTGTATTGTCAGATTATTTGACCCCCGCATAAGCTTTTCCTAATCTTTCTAAGCTCTCTTAATCCCGCGTAATACACTGATAACCTGCTTCATCATGCGCTTGAGCACATAGTATGACAGCGTCTTTTAATGCGCTACATCCCATCTTTTTCAATCTACCGGGTCTGCATATATCTATTCCTGCAATTAACTTGCATTAAACCCATGGGTTTCTGTTTTTTTATAAAAATATCATTTACAACCACGCACATTTCGGATACTGTTACTCCCAACATCCCCCATGATCAAACTTCAAAAGGAGATTGACTATGAAATTGCATCAAAAATTGAATCTGTTTGTCCTCGCTCTGCTCACACTGGCTTGCATCACAATCCAGGCTCAATCCCCATCCAGAACTCTCAGGCCTGCTAGGCATCAAGAAGCAATGCCTATGTATACGCCGCCCGCCGGTTGCGCAACAAATTGCATTTGGTACTCAGGTGATTTCGATTCGTCAAACGTAAATGCAAATGGGCTTTACAACGGCTACACGCCAAATAATGGTAATATTTCCGCTGAGACTTGGGTACCTTTTCTTCCCGTTTCCAGCGCTTCCGCATTTAATGCCGTTGAAATTACATCGGTCACATTCAACGAACTTGTTTACGGCACCCCATCTTTGACCTCAATGACATACGGAATCAGTTCCAACGTGTCAAACGGCAATGCTGGCAACAGCATTGCATCTGGCACTTGTGCATCCACTTCCGTAACTGCTACAGGACGTTCTGGTTTTGGCTTGACTGAATTCGCATTCACATGCACTTTGCCTACTCCAGTCACTCTGAGCACAAACTACCTTTATTGGGTCAATCTGTTGCCTGATATTGCAAATGAGTCCTCAATCTACCTCTCTAATGCAATTGACTCTCCTGAGCTGCACCACATTGGCTGGGGGAACGTTTATAACAACTCGTATTTCAACAGTTCCTACTTTGAGGTGAACTACATGCCTGCAACAGATCAAGCCTACGGTATGGAAGCATTTTCAGTCGCCATGACCGGCAAATATACCTTCATTCGCTTCTAATCGTTTGCTGGCTCTGAATGAAATGCCCTGCAGTTCATTCGCTGCAGGGCATTTCTCTTGCTCAATAATTCTTCTACTCCCACTCGTTCGCGCCAAACATAAATCGAAATTTAAATCTAATTTAAGTCATTTGTAAATAAAAACTGAATCAACTGATCTCACCTTTGCTCTATGGCGCCAACGGCGCAGTTGCCCATGCGGCCAGCACTACTCCCACTCGATCGTGCCCGGCGGCTTAGAAGTAATGTCGTAGACCACCCGATTGATTCCGCGCACCTCATTCACGATTCTGTTTGAAATCCGCTTCAGAACCTCATACGGCAGCGGCGTCCAATCCGCCGTCATCCCATCCTCCGAGTGCACCGCCCTCACCGCAGCTGTGTACGCGTATGTCCGCTGGTCACCCATCACGCCCACGCTCTTCACCGGCAGCAGCACCGCAAAACTCTGCCAAATCTTGTTGTAGAGTCCCGCAGCCTTAATCTCCGCAATCACAATCTCATCGGCCTCTTGCAATATCGCCACGCGCTCCGGCGTCACCTCGCCCACAATGCGCACCGCAAGGCCCGGTCCTGGGAACGGCTGCCGTCCCAGCACGTCTTCTGGAATATTCATCTCGCGCCCAATCCGCCGCACCTCATCTTTGAACAAATCCCGCAGCGGCTCAATCAGCTTGAGCTTCATCTTCTCCGGCAATCCGCCAACATTATGATGACTTTTGATCGTCTGACTCGGCCCCTTCACGCTCGACGACTCAATCACATCCGGATACAGCGTGCCCTGCACCAGCCAATCCACCCCGCCCGTCGCCTGCGCAATCCGCGTCGCCTCTTCATCAAAGACCGCTATAAATTCGCCGCCAATCCGCTTGCGCTTAGTCTCCGGATCAGTCACGCCGGCCAACTGTGCTAAAA
>DAHXOQ010000016.1 GCA_027364815.1 Acidobacteriaceae bacterium
GGTCACAGAACTCTTTGGCCTGTTGCGGCACAAGTCCATCAAGAGCGCCGTAGAATTTTGTCTGGAGTTCAGACAGACGATCTGGATTGCCAATAGCGTCTTCTTGAATCACATTCAGAACATCTATTTTTGCGCCGAGCGTCTCTGCAAAGGAAACTGCAAGCGCTGCTGCACGTGCGGCCGAAGTTGTGAAATCGGTCGCAAACAGAATTCTCTCGAAAGGAAACTTTGTAGAGTTGACAGGCCGCACCAGCGGGCCTACTGAGAGGGAAGGACAATTCGTCGAACGAAGAATTTTTTCAGCAGCAGAACCAACGATGCGACGTTCCAGACGACTTCCACCATGAGTTCCCAATACGACCATGGATGGCGAGTTGTTGTTAGCCAGTGAGGGGATAACTTCATTCGGATCGCCTTCTAAAAGCATTGGAACGGCTTCGACAGCATTTGATGAAAGGTGGGATGCCTGCTTGGACAACAGCGACATCAAATCCTTTCTCTGCGCACTAAGGTGCGAATCGTCACTTTCCACCTCCATGGCTGCTTGAGAAAGTGTAAAAATATGAACCACAAGAAGCCTGGCCGAGAAATAGGCGGCTATGCGAGCCGCATACTCTCCGGCTTTCTGGGAACTTTGAGAAAAATTGGTAGCATAAATAACAGTTTTCAAATTCTGGTTTGGTCTGGCGCCTGTTACTGGCATCGTGGCTATCTCCCCGGAAATAAACTGAACAGCAAGATGAGCAGCACCACCGTGCTGACAATGGCGTACAAGCGGTCTCTCAAAAGGGTGAACCCAACTACCCCGAAGATGACACGGCAGATCGGTGTCGCAATCAGCAACAGGATACCAACTACGATCAGGCTTTGACTGTCAAAGTGACTTACACCCGACAGGAGCATGTGAATGTTCTCATTTGAGGTTGGTGAGCCGTGAAACCGCTGGTAATCGAATCTTGGGCTTGGAGATAGTTTCAGATACAGAACTCCCCCAAACAGAACGACCAAGGCTGCAATGGTCACACCGATCTGCAGCATTCGACCCATTGCCACTTCAAGTCCATGTTCATCTTGAGCAGGCATTCAGAGTCTCCCTGTCAGGCCGTTGAAAATCATTTCCGCACCCAGCGCCACAATGACAATGCTGAAGACCACACGGAGCGTCTTGACATGCGTATTAACCAGTAGGCGAGAACCTGCAACTGACCCTGCTAGTACTCCTAATATGACCGGCATCGCCAAACCTGGAACAATGTATCCGCGGCTCAAATAGATTCCAGCGCTCGCCGCGGCCGTTACACCGATCATGAAATTACTGGTCGTAGTAGAAACTTTGAATGGCAGCTTCATCACCTGATCCATCGCCAGAACCTTCACTGCTCCCGACCCGATTCCCAGTAAACCAGATAGCGTTCCGGCAATAAACATGATGCCGAAGCCAGCCGGAACATGCTCAGCTACATACTCTTCATGACCGCCTGTTACCGGAAACGAGCCTCTCAAATTCAATTTCATCGCGAGTGAATCTGGTATGAGACTCGCTTTCTCTTCAGCGATTTTATGCATCGACGTCCATGCCGAATATAGAAGTACAAATCCAAAAATTGTTCCGATCCAATTCCCGGAGACTCTGGCCGTCAGATAGGCGCCCAGAAGCGCGCCAAGCGTAGTAGCCACTTCCAGAAACATTCCGATACGGATATTCGAATATCCTTCACGTACATAAGCCGCAGCTGCGCCTGATGAAGTTGCGATTACAGAGACAAGTGATGCACCAATCGCGTAGTGTAGGTCCACTTTGAAGAGAAGACACAGGACTGGAACAATAACAACTCCACCTCCAAGACCCGTTAATGCGCCAAGCAGGCCAGCAAGAATTGAAGTTCCGAAGATTGCGATAGTGAAAACAAGAACGCTCATTCAGGAGACCGCACCCTGATGGTCCTCAGCAGGGGCATTCCCCATCACAACCAACTTTCTCAGCTCTCCGTTCTTTTGAATCTTTTCCTGGCGTTGTCTTTCAGCCGCACCGTACTTTCGAAAAATCTCTAACAGTTGACCGACTGGCCCTCTCGGATCTGGGCCATTGAGAAGAGCAATGCTGAGTTCGCGCTGGATGGGACCATTGTCAAGTCGTACTACCTTGACACTTCCAACTTTCAACGCCTTTTCTGCCGCAAGGTATGGAACAAAGCCAATCCCTAATCCGGCTTCTACTGCAGCAATGATACCTTCGGTGGAGTTTATGTCAATCAATGTGCGAAGCTGCTGGCGCAAGACTCCATTCCGCTCAAGATATCCCTCTACAAATTGACGCATGCCCGATCCGACTTCTCGAAGCAGAATTCTCTCCTGAACCAATTCGGCGGCATTGACGGTCGACTTTTTCGCCCAACGATGATCCGGCTTCACAATGAGCGCCAGCTCATCCTCACCAAACACTTCGATCTTCAAATCAGGACGATGAGCGGGAGCCTCTATCAATGCGAGACTGATCTGGTGTGTAGTCAGAGCTTGCAGAACTTCATTCGTGCTTCCACCCATGATATGAATGCGAAGCGTCGGCCAGTCATGCATGAGACTGGGAAGAAGCTTTGGCAAAAGATGGACGGCAATTGTGTGCGAGGCGCCAATACTAAGCTCGACACCTTCCAGCGCGCCAAACGGAGCCAACGCAGCAATTGCGTCGCTTGTAATGGCTTCGATCCGCCGCACATATTGCAAGAGTGTCGCGCCCGCCGGAGTGAGGGTAGTCTCGCGCCCGATGCGATTGAAGAGCGCAATTCCAAGACTTTCCTCGAGCGACCTGACCTGTGCCGTGACTGCGGGTTGCGTCAAATGAAGCTCTTCAGCAGCGCGACGATAATTCAGCATCTCCGCAACCACGCGGAAAACTTTCAACTTGAAATTCTCAATCATGGAGTTGCTCCAATCTGGTAATTGAGCATGGCAAGCGAGAGCCGGTATTGGTATTGAGCGTCCGTGTTGCCTATTGCTGCATCCGTTTGCTGGAACTGCGCCTGGCTGAGTTCAACAATGGAGCTGAGCCCGAGCTGGTAGCGTGATTGCGCCAACTGCAGCGCCAGGTTTGCCTCTTTCAGAAGATCTTGAGTGACGCTGACTTTTTGATATGCCGTATTGGATGCCAGCCAAGCGGTTCGAACATCGCGCACGATCCGTTCGCGCAGATCGCGAGCCTGTTCTGAAGCCGCCTGCGCACGGATGGACGCCTCTTTCGCCTGAGCCGTGTAAAGAAAGCCGTTGAAAATGGGAATATTCATGTTGACACCAACGCCGCCCCACCAATTCGCTGTGTAATACTGCGCGGGACGAATGGGTACGCTTCCTACAGTTCCCATCGCACTGATGCTTGGCAACAATTGGTCACGCTGAGCATGGCTGAATTTGACCGCCGCTTGTTGGCTATAATTCAGCGCTTGCAAATCCGGACGCTGTTGCAATGCAAGCTGCAGCAGTTGATCTGCGTCTGGAGGTGGCGCCATCACTGCTGTGTTGTCGTCAACCAGGTCAAAGACTTGCAGCCGTTCAAGTCCCAACACTGCGTCCAATGCAGCCATCGTCGAGTCAACGTTGTTCTGCGCGTCGAGTTGCAATAACTTTGCCTGGGATAAGTTGACGTCAGCAAAACTCAGATCCAGTGTCGACTTGAGCTTGTTCTTAGTCAGCTCGCTGATCTGTGTTTCCGTGGTCTGACGAGTGTTTACGTTTTGATCAGCGACCTTGAGCAATGCCTGGGCCTGAAGTGCATTAAAGAACGCCTGATCCACAACAAAAACAATATCTTCAACACTGGCGAGGGCGCTTGCATTTTGCGCCTTCTCCTGCAACTTTGAAGAAGCCACAAGGTTGGTGGTTCTGCCGAAGTCAGTGATGAGCTGGGTAAATTGTCCGCCTGCTCCCGCGTGCTCGAAGAGGCGCGAAGAGGTGAGCGAACCTGCGGAAATGCGGCTGGCATTTTCCGCATCTACGGCAGTAATGCTGCCTGTGGCAGTAGGCAGTAGCGCTGCTCTCGTCTCGCGAACAACTTGGTGTTGTGCCAATGCAAGCAGGCGCGCCAGGCTGACTCGGGGATTGTTTTTGACGGCCATCTTCTCGGCATCCGCCAGCGTGAGGCGCGGATGCTGGCCGGGGTCAGCATTGCTCACCGCGGCTTGCGTCGCCGGTGTCTTGTCCTGACCCATCGCCAGGTTAGCCATTGGCGCGCTTTGCTGCGCCAGAAGCGTGAGCTGAATCGATGGGGCATCAGGCAACTGCGGCTTGGTAGCTGCACTTTGTCCATAGATTATGCTGGGACAAAAGATTGCAACTGAAAGAAGAGGCTTGAGACTCAAGTGACGGGTTCTCATCTGTGCGCTCATTTTCTATACCTCCTCTGCAACAGCAGATGTGGAATGTTTTTCGCGTCTGCCGTGAACGATCAGGTACACTGCCGGCACGAGGAAGACGGTGGCAACCACCGAAACCGCAAGCCCACCAATGACCGCACGAGCCAGTGGCGCATATTGCTCGCTGCCTGCTTCAGTTCCCAGCGCCATTGGAATCATGCCCAACAATGTTGCCAGTGAGGTCATAAGAATCGGACGCAGACGAATCTTGCACGACTGAACGACAGATTCCAACAACGGCAGGCCCTGCTTGTGCAGAACGCCGGCGAATTCAACAATCAGAATACTGTTCGAAACCACAATGCCGGTCATCATGATCACGCCCATTAAGGACATAATGTTGAGCGAACTCCCCGTTACAAGAAGAATCATCACAACGCCCGCCAATCCGGGTGGAATCGCCATGAGGAGGATGAATGGATCGACAAATGAAGTGAACTGCGTCATGAGAATCAGGTAGACCATCAGCACTGCCATCACGAGTCCTAATCCAAATTCCAGGAACGACTGGTTCATGCTCACCACCGCGCCACGTACTTTGAGCACTGTGTTTTTGTCCGTTTTAGTGTTCGCCACGAGCTTGTTGATCTCTCCGCCCACCTTCTGCAAAGCTTCGGTTTTGGTTGAGACGTACACATCAATCACTCGGCGAATTTGATAGTGATCCACTTCCGTTGGTGTGTTGATCAGCTGGATGTCTGCCACCGAACTCAGTGGCGTATATCCAGATGTGTGGTCGCCTTTCCAGAACTCGCGTGAATTGCTTGAGGCTTCATGCGCATCCTGCATGGGACTGAAACCAGTCGGATGAACTCCGCGCAGCGGAATGTTTTTGAAGTCTTCCATCGACATGTTATTGATGAAGCGATTAGCGTACTGAACCGTCACCATGTAGTTGTTGCCGCTCTTGGGATCGATCCAGTAACTCGGTGCAACCATGCCGTCAGAGGTCATGGCGGTAATCACGTTGTCCACCACATCCTTCGCCGAGAGACCGATCAGGCTGGCCTTCTCTCGGTCGATGTTGAGTGCAATGCCGGGATAATCCAGTGCCTGCGGAATATAAACTCCGCTGACATTGGGCATCGTTTTGATTTTCTGTGCGAGGCTTGTGGCAAGCGCATAAGCCCCATCCATGTCGTTTGAACCAACCTGGATGTCTATCGGAGCAGGCAGACCCTGGTTAATCACGCCATCCACAAGTCCGCCCGCCTGGTAGTACGTTGTTAGCTCCGGCATATCGTGCGAGACCTTCTCCTGCACACGGCGCATATATTCGTAACTTCCGAGGCTGTGGTCCTCTTTCAAACTGACCTGTACAAATGCAGTATCCATTGAGGCGTTCGTTGTGTAGATGGATGAGAGGTCAGGGTAAACGCCGATATTCGAGACGATCATGTCGAGATCGGCAGGTTTAACCACGCCGCGAATAATCGTCTCGACCTTGGCAATGTAATCGTTGCTCACCTCCAGGCGCGTTCCGCTGGGCATGCGAACATCAATAACGAACTGGCCGGGATCGGTGCGCGGGAAGTAAGCGCGTCCTAGAAATGGGAAAAGCACCAGCAGTGTCAGTGCCACGCCGCCCAGAATCGCGCCAGCTGTGAAGACGGGACGCTGCATTGCACGCATCGCCAGACCTTCATACCAATTAAGCATGTGCTGGAATTTCTCGTTGAACTTGCGTTCAAAGCGCGTGAAGAATCCCGGCTTTGTATTCTTTCCGTGTGAGTCTTCATGCGATAGACGGATGAAATTTGCGCAGTAGAGCGGCACCACGGTCATCGCGAAAAAATACGAAGCGAAGATCGAGAGTACGACGCCGAGCGCCAGTGGCGTGAAGATGTATTTACTGATGCCGGAGAGAAAGCTAACCGGGAAGAAGACGATGGAAGTCGTCGAGGTCGCAGCTAACACGGCAAGGGATACTTCCATGCCTCCTTTCTCAGCCGCCTCTCTTGGTGCGAATCCCATCTCCATGTAACGGAAGATATTTTCAAGCACCACCACAGAGTCGTCGATCAGTCGCGAGAAGGCCAGAGCCAGGCCACCGAGTATCATGGTGTTGATTGAGCCGCCCATAGCACTGGTTATCAGTAAGCACACAAGCGCCGACAATGGAATCGACAGCAACACTGCAAAGGTTGCGCGTGGACTTCCAAGGAAGACCAAAATCATGATGCCCGTTAGAATCAGGCCGATGCTCGCTTCCTTGATCAGGTTCTTGATGGCGAGCTTTACAAATACTGACTGGTCAAAAACCACAGCCGTCTTAAGCGATTCAGGAATGTCGACCAGGTGCTTGATGGCCGCCTTCATTCCGTCGACGATGGTGATGGTGTTACTGTCGCCTCCCTGTTTGAAGACCGGCACATAAACTGAGCGCTGCCCGTCGATGCGCACGATGTTGTACTGGAGTGCGCCAGCGTCTTCAGCATGGCCAATGTCTGCCACCAGCACTGAGGAGTTGCCCACCGACTTGAGCGGCATCTCGTTCATCGAGTTCGCGTCAGGAAATTGACTGTTGGCATAAATATTGAAGTCCTTCGATCCAATGCGCACATCGCCGGCAGGAAGAATCAGGTTGGAACTGTTGACCGCTTTCACCACGTCGTTCAGGCTAAGATTGCGCGCTTCCATTTTCTGCGGATCAACATAGACTTGAATCTGCCGGTAAGTACCGCCAAAGGGCTGTGGCACTGACGCGCCCTGGACGTTCGAAATCTGATTGCGGACCTGGAACTGGGCTAAATCTTTTAGGTTTGTTTCATTGAGCCCCTCACCCTTCAGCGTCACAAGACAAACCGGCTGCGTCGATGCATCCATCCCAAGCACAACAGGAGGCAATGTGCCCGGTGGCAATCGGCGCAGGTCGGCCATAGCCAGGTTGGCAATGTTACTCAACGCGGCATTGGGATCAGTGCCAGGTTTGAAGTAAATCTTGATCAGGCTCACGCCGGTCAGCGAACGGGATTCACTGTGGTCAATGTTGGCGCCCAGCGTAAAGAAGCGCTCGAATGTATTCGTAATGTCAGCTTCAATCTGTTGCGGCGGCATGCCGTTGTAAAACGTGGCTACCACCACCACCGGCATCTCAATTTTGGGGAATAGATCGACCGGCATTCGTTCCGTGTTGACGGACCCAACGAGGGTGACCATCAGGCACAGCATGATGATGAAGAACGGATACTTGAGAGCAAATTTAGGCATTACTTCGTACCCCCATTGCTCTCTTCCGCTTTCATATCGATCACGCTGCCTGACTCACGCACAACATCGGATGAAGGTGTATGGGTCATGATTGGTGTAACCACTTCGCTTTCGCTGTAATTCTCCTGGCCCCCGATTACAACCCGGTCACCGGGTTCAAGACCACTTTTAATTTCAGCAAGCTTCGAGCCACGCAGACCCACCTCTACGTTGCGGACGCGAATTTTGTTATTCGAGTCCACTAATAGTACCGTCTCCTGTTTGCCGTTGAGCACCAACGCCTCAACAGGAATCGTCACCACATTTTCAGCACGAGCAAGTTGCATCTCTGTATTGGCGTACATGCCGGGAGCGATCGAGAGATCCTGATTCTCCACGTCAATCTCAGTCTCCATCGTGCGCGTTTCAAAGTTCACATCGCGTGTAAACCGCGCAATCTTTCCTGTAAATGAACGGTTAATGGCATCCACCCTGATCTGCATTGTGTCTCCGACGTGCACATACCGGACATCTTCCTCCGGAATCGGCATGCGTAGGCGCAGCAAGCCACTCTGCGAAAGCCTCACGATTGGAACATCTTGTTCATTTGAATTTGACCCGCTCTGGATCAGCGCTCCAGTATCGGCATAACGCCAGACAATGACTCCATCAAGCGGCGCCACAACATTAGTGTAGTTTTTCAGAGCCTGCACACGGTCGTTGTCCGTCTGCGCCACTGACGAATGCTGTTGTGCAGCGGACGCTTCGGCCTTTGCCGCATCCACCTGTGATGCCGATGCCAGATCTTTACCCTGCGCGTCGTCAAGTTCCTGTTGCGCGATCAATCCCGGCTGCGCCTTTGAGGTTTCGAGCAGGCGCTCGTAAGCGAGATGAAGTGCATTATGTGTTGCCTCTGCACGCTGAATCTCATGCTGGGCACGAACTAACTCGTCCTTGCTCTGCTGAATTGCGAAAACAGTGCCCTTGAGCTGCGCGTTCAACTCTGGAACTTCCAATACTGCCAGAGTCTGGCCTTTGTGCACTCGATCGCCGATATCCACATTGATCTTGACCATGAAACCGGTCACCTTCGGGTGAACATCTACTACCTGGTAAGGCTGAAATTGCCCGGCAAGGCTCAATATGTGCGCAACATTGCCCCGTGTTGCCGTTGCAACCTTCGCCGAGGGGGCCTCGGCAGATTTTGAATCTGAATGCTGACTGATTATTTTGTACGCTACGATGCCGGCCAGAACGAGAAATATGATTCCCGCGCCGAGAATCAAGGAGGATCGCTTTCGCATAACTCGATTGCACCTCTAAAATGAATTTTGATTGTAGGGTGAAGAATAGCAGGACACATACTCAGAACGAGGACATTACCTGCTGCATTCGAATACCTCATTCCCTCGAATGCACAAATGCTGAAGACTAAAACGTGATTAGCCCAGAACGGGAGGGGGACGTACGAAGAGGTCACTCAGAAATGAGCTGAGATGCAGACGCCACGACCTATTCGACCATTGCGCACTTTGGCCTGCCAACGGGATCAATTGGCCTGAAGCAAGCAATAGAATCACACTAAAAATCGCAACAACTACTCTGAAAACACTGTTGGAAGCTTTAGTTTGATCTACCAGTGGAATTTTAGCTGTCCTGGATTGCTCATTGCTGGATAATAGTTTGGCCTTCGGAACCTGGTGGGTAGCCGTCTGAGGTGAATCATAGAGAGAGAGCTTGTACTGCAAACCCCATGCAAAAATGCACACGGCCAAACCCAGGAACGCAAGAGCTCCTATGCGACTGAACGACCGTTTTTTGCTAATACGAAGCATACCCATTAAGCCTTTACTGACAATGTAAAAGTCCATCCTGCTCAACACAATACGCAACGCAAGGGGACAGAGGATCTACTATTGATAGATAATACTCTACGAGAAAAGGTTGCTCAATATTTTTTGATTAATCATAAAGAAGACCAAAACCGGCACATATTCATGCTCCAGTTGCAACGGCCTTATCTCTAATTTATGCAATAGTTTACAGCTTCATTTGCTGATTGCGGATTGTGGTGACATACAAGCGTTCACCCTCTGTATTACCCGATGTTGAGCAAGTGAAGCGCGTCACACAGATAGTGGCTTATTCAAGACTGCCACTGCTCGTGCGATTTTCCCAAGAATGTTATTGGCCTTCGCTGTCCTGATAAATGCTACTGGATTGGTATTATCCTTGGCGATGGAATCACTGATGGCCATGATTCACTGCTTCCGATCACGGAAGACTCTACGCCAGATTTTCTTCTCTGCCTGACCGCGAAAAAGCCCTCGGAAAACGCATGCAACAGATGACCGCCATGCAATTTCTAAAGCACTAGGCGAGTGATGTCGCTAGCCTTTATCGCAGTGAAAAGTCAGCTCTATTTATGCGTGTTAGACTTGTTAGCGAACTCGCTTCATGCTCATTCAGAAGTCGTGCATTGCCATCTTGGCTTTGTTGGCTTCTGGTCATATCGTGCTCATGAACATTCGCAAGTCTTTCATTTTCCCTCAAACTCCAACTCTTCTAAGGACCTCCTGTAAATGACGAGCATCAGAAAAACTATTCTAGTCACGGGCGGGGCTGGGTTTATCGGTTCAAACTTTGTCTTGCAGTGGATCAATAATGTTGGCGGTGCAGTAGTCAATCTTGACCTGCTGACTTATGCAGGCAATGCGGAAAATTTAGAGGCTCTTGAGGGCGACTCTCGACACTTGTTTGTAAAGGGCGACATTTGCGATGCCGAACTTGTAGCAACGTTATTGCATACGCACCGGCCAAGTGCGATAGTTCACTTCGCTGCGGAAAGTCATGTGGATCGCTCGATTGTTGAACCGGGCGCATTTGTTCGCACGAATGTGCAAGGCACATTTACGCTGCTGGAACAAGCCAAACGATATTGGCCGACGCTGGATGCCCATGAGCAGCAGGTCTTTCGCTTTTTGCATGTTTCAACCGATGAGGTTTACGGATCGCTGGGCCCGAACGATGCGGCTTTTTCTGAAGTCACTGCGTATGCTCCCAACAGCCCCTACGCGGCATCCAAAGCGGCTTCCGATCATTTTGCCCGGGCCTATTACCATACCTACGCTTTACCGGTGCTCATGACCAATTGCTCAAACAATTACGGCCCCTTTCAATTTCCTGAGAAACTGATACCGTTGATGATCCTCAATGCGCTCGAAGGCAAGCCGTTGCCTGTTTATGGTGATGGAAAAAATGTGCGCGACTGGCTGTTTGTGGAGGACCACTGTGCGGCAATCCGCACTGTGCTTGAGCGCGGAGTAGTGGGCGAATGTTACAACATCGGTGGCAACAGCGAACAGATGAATCTGGATGTGGTGAATACGATTTGCGATCTTGTTGACGAAATGCGCCCGAATCGAACAATTGGAGAACGTAGAAAGCTGATCACATTTGTTGTTGACCGGCCGGGACATGATCGCCGCTATGCCATTGACACAACCAGGATCAATCGTGAACTTGGCTGGAAGCCTACGCTCACATTCAAGGATGGGCTGCGCAAAACCGTGGCCTGGTATTTGGAGCAGGAAGCCTGGATCAGAAATGTGCGCACAGGCGCTTACAAGGATTGGATTCGGAAGAATTATCAGGAGAGATCTACGCTATGAAGGGAATCATACTTGCTGGCGGCTCAGGAACGCGGCTTTATCCGGTAACTCAGGTTGTTTCAAAGCAGCTTTTGCCGGTATATGACAAACCCATGATATATTACCCGCTCAGTACGCTCATGTTAGCTGGGTTGCGAGATATTCTTATCATTTCCACGCCGCAGGATACAGAAAAATTTGCTAACTTATTGGGTGATGGAAGTCAGTGGGGAATCAATTTGAATTACGCCATCCAGCCCAGCCCGGATGGACTTGCTCAGGCATTTCTGATTGGCAAGGACTTTATCGGCGAGGATAGCAGCGCATTGATACTGGGCGATAACATCTTTTACGGGCAGTCGTTTTCAAAGAATCTGCAACATGCAGCGGCCTTGAAGCAAGGTGCGACGGTATTTGCTTATCCGGTGAACGACCCCGAGCGATACGGCGTGGTTGAATTCGACAAACAAGGATTTGCAATCAGCCTCGAAGAAAAGCCAAGCTGCCCCAAGTCTCGCTACGCCGTCACGGGCCTCTACTTTTACGATAGTGACGTAGTTCAACTGGCATCCTCGCTCAAACCGTCAACGCGCGGAGAATTGGAAATCACCGATCTGAACCGGCTCTATTTGCAAGCAGGCCGGCTGAATGTTCAGGTAATGAGTCGGGGCATGGCATGGCTCGATACGGGGACGCATGACTCGCTCCTTGATGCAGGGCTTTTCATTCACACCATCGAACGCCGCCAGGGTTTGAAAATTGCATGTCTTGAAGAGATTGCCTATAGACTCGGCTACATTCAGGCCGAAGATCTTGAAAGGCTGGCACAGCCGGTGAGCAAGAGCAGTTATGGACAGTATCTTCTTTCACTGCGTAACGAACCGAAATTTACGCACGAAGAGGAGGCGCTATGACGTTTACAAAAACCGGATTGGATGGTGTACTCCTGGTCACTCCCAGGGTCTATGAGGACAACCGCGGCAAGTTTTGGGAAACTTGCAATGATAATCGCATGCGCGAGGCGGGATTGCCGACAAAATGGGTACAGGACAATTTTTCAATATCAAAAAAGAATGTTATCCGCGGCGTCCATTATCAATTGATTCAGCCGCAGGGGAAATTGGTGCGGGTAACTCATGGTGCCGCGCTCGATGTTGCTGTTGATCTGCGCCGTTCCTCGCCAAACTTTGGCAAGCATGTTGCTGTGGAACTCTCAGGCGATAACTGCGCGATGTTATGGATTCCCGAGGGCTTTGGTCATGCCTTTCTTGCTCTCACGGATCATGTTGGCTTTGCTTATAAAGTTACGGATTATTATTGCCCGGCGGGCGAAAGAACAATCAAATGGAATGATACGGACTTGGCTATCCACTGGCCGGTTAGACCTGATGAATCTATCGTCTCCGTTAAAGACAGCATGGGTTCATCGCTCCGCGAGGCGGAGATCTTTGCGTGAACAACAAGCCGCGCATTCTCATCGTTGGCGCCAATGGACAGCTTGGCCAGGAACTTGTACAAAGCTTCACGGGTTCCACCGAGATCATTGCAGTTGGCCGCGACACGGTTGATCTGACACGCCCTGACCAGGTCAGAGATATGATTCAAAAGACAGCACCCGATGTGATCCTCAATGCAGCGGCATACACAGCGGTCGATCGCGCCGAGTCAGAGCGGGAAGTTGCCATGGCCATCAATGCACACGCCCCCGGCATCATGGCTGAAGAAGCGCAGCGGATCAACGCACTGCTGGTGCACTATTCTACCGATTATGTCTTTGATGGCTCAAAAGCTGGCCCATGGCTTGAGACTGACAAGCCGGATCCGCTCAATGCCTATGGACTTAGCAAACTCGCCGGTGAGCAAGCCATTCAACAAGCAGGCGGAAAACATCTGATCTTACGTACCAGCTGGGTCTACGGCCCTTATGGCAACAACTTTTTTCTTACAATGCTTCATCTTGGTAGCGAACGCGAAAGCCTGAAGATTGTCGATGATCAAGTGGGTGCGCCAACATCCTCTATCGAGCTGGCCATCGCAACACAGAAGTTGGTGAGCGGAGTTCTCTCACATGAATTCGGTGATGCTTCCCGTTGGGCTGGTCTTTACCACATGACGTGTGCCGGAGCCGTCACATGGCGTGGCTTTGCCGAAGCCATCTTCACACGTACGCGCTCACTGCGTGATGGAAGAGCCCCAGTGGTGCATCCCATACCGACAAGCGAGTACCCGACGCCCGCCCGGCGTCCACATAACTCCGTACTCTCGAATGAAAAACTTCAAGCCACATTTGGAGTCACTCTGGCTCCTTGGGAGACAGCGTTGGACGAGGTAATACATAGGCTGACATTGCCTGAATAAATAGATTGAGATGAACAGTATTAGCTAGTGGCTCCACCCATCCATCTCCATTCAGTTGTTGATGGGTTGCTCGTTAAATACGCCTCAAGGGTGCAGACATTCATATGCGCGTTCAGATTCCAGGCTTCTAAGATTTGAGGATGGCTGCAGGAAGTCAACCTGTCAGCCCTGCTTTCTTCCCGGAGACTGTAAAGCTGTTGGATGAAGCTTATTCTGAGACTCCGATGGAATCAGAACTTGCAGCATCCCAAGCGCAACCGCAGTCAATGGAGCCGCCAGAGCGACTCCAATAGCACCTGTTGTGGAAGCCAGCACGAGCTGGACCGCCAGGGTCAGAGCGGGTGGAAGGGTCACTATTTTCCGTTCCAGCAATGGCGTGACAATGTTTCCCTCCAGAAAGTGCGCCATACAGAACAGTAATAGAGTGAGAATGCCTTTCGTTGGGCTGATGGCGAAAGCCAGCAGCCCTGCTGGAACGAAAGAGATTACTGGCCCTAGATTCGGGATGAACGTAAACGCTGCGGCGATGATTCCGATGGTTCCAGCCATTGGTACCTGGAGTGCCCAAAGGCCCACAGTAACGAGAGCGCCTATAGTGAGCATGGAGAATGCTTTTGCAACTAGCCATGATCGCAGCATTTGAGCCGCACTTTCCAGGCACCTGTCCAACTTGAGCCGGTAGACCGCAGGGGTCAACAATTGTAGTCCGCGAAGATACGTTGAAGGCTCCGCTGCCACGTAGAGACTCACGGCCGCGATAATAAAGAGGCCGACGAGCGTGGAAGCTGTGGTGATTACGATGCCTCCAATTCTTGTAGCCGCGTACGATATGCCATCTGAAAGTTGTGCCTGGTCGGCAAAGTGTGAGAGCAACCAGCGTCCCCAATTGTGTTCTTGCAGGCTCAAACGTATTTTTTCCGTTGCCGAAGGGAGATCAATCAACAGTTCGCTGAATTGTTGAACAAGTGCTGGGCCACGTAGCCAGATTCCAATGCCGAGACAGGTGGCGAGGGAAAGAAGCACAAGCGCCAGTGCCAGGTTCCGGCGGAGCCTAAGTTTCTTCTGTGTCCAATTTGTTGCAATCGTAAGAACAAGCGCACCAATGAGCCCGGCAAAAAGCAGAAGCAGAATGACGCGTGTCATCCAGATGAGGATGGCACCCGCGATTACGGCTGCGCTGACCGCAATTATGTAAATTGCACGTCGTTTGAAATCATCCGTCATCGCAGAGTCCTCCGTGTGAATCGTGATCTACATAGCGTCGCGGCGTTGCATTGCTGGTCTACCGGCGACTCAGAGACTCGGAGACTCGGACTTGAAAAGCTGAAACGCCATGCAGAATCCAGCTTAGGCTGCTCGATTGACCGCCGACTCTCCTCGTTCTCAGTGCTCGGCACTGACAAGTTTCGACCGAGCCTCAATAACAGATTCGTGGTGTGAGGCCAGCAACGGCAAATGAAAGTCGCTGAGCGGCCCCGTTGGCAAGATCATCCGAAGAGAGTTCAGAATCGAGAGCAAATCGATGGCCTCCTGCAGTAGTACGCCTTGAATTGGCGTCAGATAACCTGAAGCGGCAGCAGCCATCCCCGCGAGACTGAGACCCATTCCACCGACTGCGCTCTGTAATGCAATGCGCCGCATGCGGTTTCCTATATGAATGAGTTCGTCCACACTGGCGAGAGACGATTGCAGGATGACTGCTCCTGCCGCTTCGGCAGTCACATCGCTATTCACGCCGAGCGCAACGGCAGCGGTTGCATTCAGCATGGCCGGGGCGTCATTGATGCCGTCCCCGATATAGAGCGTTGGAGCCTGTGCAGTCATCTCGCGTACAATCTCGACTTTTTCTTCAGGGCTCTTGCCGCCGTAGACCTCAGAGATGCCCATGCCTGCGGCAAACAGCGAAACCTCGGCGGGCCGGTCGCCCGAGAGCAAAACGACTTTGTCAATATTGTGCATTGATCCAAGATGATTGAGGAATGGCTTGCTCTCGTTGCGCGGCTGGTCCTGGAAGTGAAGCAGGCCGGCAACCTGGCCATCAATCAGAACAACGCACTCCAGCCCCGGCGTGACCGGAGAAAGTTTCTGTGCGAGGTCGTGCGGTAGTTTGCCGCGGCCAGTCAACATCAATGAATGCCCATCAATGTGGCCAATCAAGCCTTTGCCCGGCGACTCAGAGACATTCTCCGCATCGAGGAAGGGTATACTCTCGTCCTTCACGGCCGCCATGACAGCATTGGCCAGCGGATGCTTCGAGTATCGTTCGAGGCTTGCGGCAAGTTGCAGCAGCACCTCACGCGGCCAGCGGCCCAGGCAAACGACTTCGGAAAGAATGGGTTTGCCATAGGTGAGCGTCCCGGTCTTATCAACAAGAAGCGTTCGGCAGGAGTCGAGCCTTTCAAGGATTGACGGGTCCTTGATGATGATGCCGTAGCGGGCGCCGACTGAAATTGCGCCAATGATGGCAATAGGAATCGCAATGAGTAAGGGGCAGGGCGTCGCAATCACGAGCACGGCTAGAAATCGATCCGGCTGCCCGCTGAAGAACCAGCTTGCGAGTGCGACTGCCAGTGCGAGCGGTGTGTACCAACTGCCTATCCTGTCGCCAAGACGGCGGATCTTGGGGCGGTTTTGCTCAGAAGCATGCAGCACCTCAACGATCTTGGCGTAGCGAGAATCGCTGGCCAGCCGAGTAGCTTGAATGGTGAGAACAGAATTGCCATTGACCGCTCCCGAAAGCACGTTCGCTCCCGGCGCCTTCTCGATCAGAAAAGGCTCTCCGGTCAAATAGGATTCATCCATTCCACCCGACCCCTGCAAAACAATGCCATCCACCGGGCACAGTTCATGCGGATGGAGCATGACACTGTTTCCAATTTCAATTGCCTCAATGGAAACATCGACTGTCGATCCATCCGGATTGATTCGATGAGCAAGCTGGGGCATGCGTTTAGCAAGAGCGCGCAACACTGAGGAAGCTCGCCGGGTTGCGATCTCTTCGAGCGTCTTGCCGCCTGAAAGCATCAGGATCACGATTGCAGCAACCCAGTTTTCCCTGAGCAGCAACGCTGTCGCGATGGAGATGACGGCAAGGATGTCCACGCTGAAGTTCAGCCGCAGAATCTCTCGCACCGTCTCAATAAGAAGCGGAATCGATGAAACTCCGATGGCGGCCAACAATATTACGCTCGCTGCCTGCTGATGGTGGAAGAGCAGCAGTATGCTAGCTGCGGCCAACATGCCTGCGCAAATAATGATCACGCCCGTCTTGTGTGAGAGTGCCCTCTGCAACCGTTCGGTAATTTGTGTCGCTTCCTGCATAGAAACTCCTGTCTTGCAGTCAACTAATCCGCTTCTATGATCTTTTCTGATTTCTACTAAGCAGATTCGCTTCTATTTCCTTTCACCTCTCGGCGGCGAGTGTGTCGATACATGTTCAATAATACGCGGGCATAGTCTCAGCACCTGTCAATTCAAGTATTTGTTCATTCGCATTTGGGGAGTGGAGTCTGAGATGCATGACCGGACAATGCGATTCGGCAATGACGCGATGTGCAACGCTCGGACCCGTGAGCTGGGAGACCATCGAGGGACGGGGAGAACCGAGTATGACAAGATCCACCGACATCGATCTGGCTTCGTTCAAGATGGCCGTTGCTGGATCCCCTTCGCTGATAAGCAAGAATGGCTGGCGCCTGCGCATGGCCTCATCCGGTAGCAACGCGTATAGCATCTCTCTGGCTGTATCTCGGGCAAGTTTCGATTCCCGGCTGCTTGTGTCCGCATTTTCGAGAACGTGCAGTAAGGTAAGATGCGAATGGTTGAATTCTGCAAGCGTGTTCGCAAAGTTCGCAAGCAGCGAACTCTCCCTATGAATTGAGGTTGCCATAAGGATGCGCTCGAAGGGAGTGCCGCATGCCCGCTTCGGGATTACCTGCCTGCCGATAACGCAGACGGGAACCTCCAGTGTTGCTATCAATTCATCCACAACTGATCCTGCAATCAAGCGCGCGACACCGGAAGCATTTCTATCCGCAATGATGACTCTATCCACAGACCGCGAGTTCACGAGCCTGGGAATCTCCTCCTCGGCAAGCCCTGTGAGGACTATTGGGTCACATTCGATACCTTCCCGCATAAAATCCCTGGCTATATCGTCGAGCCTTGCCTTCGCGCTGCGAATGACGCTGCTTGGCGGAAGAACCGGAATTTCGCAGTTTGTCTCGGTCATCGAAGTTGAGCCAGGAATCAAGTGGACCAGCAAAACCCTGGCCCGTCCTGGCCGAGCCTGGTCGATTGCGTGATTCATGAAGGTGTCCTCTTCAAGCAGATTGGTCGCAACGAGTATCGTCTCCGGATTACTCCAACGAATCATCTCACTTTGTGTCATCACACGCCTCATAACCCCCTCTGCCTACTCTTACAATTTCGTTCCCGGGAGGATGACTCTGAATCTGCACTTGAATGGCCAAATGGAGTGCTTGTGTTTTGGCCTATTTCAGCAATATCGATGAGGCATGCGGAAAGATCTGTCAAAGAATTAGGACGCAAAGTTAACAATATTTGGACATCGCAAACTAGTCGCGATAACGGCGTTATTGAGTATCAAGACTTTACCCGGCGATGCCAGTTGGTCCGCAACGTGCTTCAGAGAACGTGTGCTGCACGATGCAAGCACAGAGAGGGGCACAATGAAAATTCAATCGATATATCGTTACTTCACCGGCCTCGCCGCCTTGGCGCTTGCTTTGACCGCAGGATCAATGGCCAGCTTCGGACAAACTCCCAGTTCTGAAAAGATCTCTGATCTCTTGTTGCAAGCTAAGCACAATGCCGTGCTTGCCGTGGACGATGCCGCGACACTTGAGTCTTACGCCATGTCCAACGTGAGCTGGCAATCGCACGCCCGCGGACTTGAGAGGATCAAAAATCACATAAACGATCTTGGACGACTGAACAAGCAACTCAGCGACGCCCGTTCCGAAGGATCTGCATGGCAGCAAAACGCGATTGACAAGATTGATGTAAGCCTGCGGGAGATCGCGGACCTTCTTACCGTGACTATCAATCACATGAATGAAAACCCCACCCGCGTTCACCTGCAAGCCTATCGCGATTACGTAAAGGCGAACAGCAAGTTGACAAGCAAAATCGCGAATATGATCGGCGACTTTGTCGACTATGAAGCAGCGAAGTCGAAAGCTGACGAGCTCGAACAAAAGCTGGAGATTCCCGCACCCGGGAGCGGCTTGTAGAAATACTGTGAGTGCTGACATGTGATCTGGGTACGGCAGCTTCTGCTAGTGCGTCCCCACTTTAAGGAGACGCACTGGCGAGGCCAGGTTGAGACCGACTCTCTTCTCATACAGGGATATTGTGCGGCTTCATTTCTTACCCGGCCTTCATTGCTGGGAACCGGTTGATAACCAGAAGTGAAAAGGAGATTCTAAATGAAAATTAACGTGCTCGGGATGAGTCTTTCAATTGCGTTCGTACTTCTGGCCACGCTTCCCCTTTGGTCGAATGCGCCCAGGTCTTACGCCAGTTTAGCCGGCCGCGAAGTCAGCGAACAGAGCGATAGCCAGATTCTGACTGACATCAATAGAGAATTAAACACGAATCGATTCAAAAACATTCAAGTCTCAGTTAACAATGGCGTGATCACCCTCGAAGGGAGCGTCGACCTGTTTGCCGACAAGGAAGCGGCCGAAAAGAAAGCTATCCATGTGAAGAAGGGCCTTGCGATACGGAACGTCATTCGCGTCGCGGGAGCCCAGATATCGGACGAGGAGCTTCAATCAAAGCTCATGACGAAGCTTCAATATGATCGAGTTGGGTACGGGACTACAACCTTCAACGCAATCAGCGTCTCGGTCCGCAACGGAGTTGTAACACTCGGAGGACATGCCTACGGCCCTGTCGACAAATCTTCTGCACTCTCCGTCGCGAGTTACATGCCAGGCGTTCAGGATGTGATTGATGGAATCGAAGTCGACCCCGTTTCTCAAATGGACGACCGAATTCGACTGAATGTTGCGCGCCTCATCTACGGATATCCCGCACTGATGAGGTACTCCATCGATCCCGGCAGACCGATCCGCATCTCTGTTCAGAATGGCCATGTGACCCTGTACGGAGTAGTGGATTCCAAGACAGATAGCGATATAGCGAACATTCGCGCCAACAGCGCACAAGGTGTCTACTCGGTCACCAACGAGTTGCAGGTTGAGAGAAAATGGTCGTCCTAGCGCGACTAACGCCTATCTCACCAATCAATTCAATGAGTCCGATGCGCTCATTTGACCTACATTGGCGCGAAACTCACGCTATCCTGCTAAGCAGCATCAAAATTTATGAGAGGTGCTGTAACCCCCATTGATAACCGGCCTCTTTACGCTCCTTCCCGCACTCCGGGGCGGAGCGTTTTTCTGCGCATGGGATTAGCCCACATCCAGAAACTCCTCTTCAACTTGAGGCGTAGCGCAGACGCGGAAGGGGAATGGATTAACTGCATCCACCATTTGTGTTGCGGTGCGAGAGCCCACATAGGGCCGCATTTTTGCAAGTGACACGCCGCTGGGCGTCCAACGCGAGAGAATGAAGTGCTGGTCACAATCGGGGCAAAGCCAAAAATATTTCATCGGCCGCATCGTGGCCTGAAACTCGTAATCCATGCTGTCGGCTGTTTGATCACGAGGAACTTCTAGTTGCATTAGCCAAATTGATCCACCCGGCTTATCGAATAGACCGCAATAGCAATCGGGGTTGGCGCAAATCATAAGACCTCCTTTCGCTGAACGACTTTCTGTGGTTGATTCAGCCTCAACCTGGTAAGTGTGTGGGTGCGACTCCGGGATCAACTGGGTCATGTTGATAGTCGGTTGCAACGGTTGGCTTAACTGTGATCCTACGAGTCACAAAATCAAATCTGATATATCTGCTGAATCAAACCTGCACAGGTGGATAACCATGGCCCGGCGTTTTCACAAACTCTTTCACGGCCTTGGAGATCATGCGGATTTCGGCGTCATCGTGAATGAACTGCGCAATTTCAGGTGCTCTGCGGACCTGATCCGCTTTCTAAGCGGCAAATCTTTTCCTTGAATAATCTTCCGAATCGAGGCGAACAGCTTTTCTACCGAATATGCCGTTACCTTACCTCCCTTGCACACAAGCGGGGAGATAGCCAGCACAGGACAATCACATTTCCGCGTTAACTGCCTGACAAGCCGTTTCTGGTCCTGGTCGTTTGTAGACCTACTCAAAGGAATCACGATAACCGTCGCATTCACTTCGGCCGCTCTTCGCGGTATCACGCACTCGGGGCTGCCATACGATAAACAGCTTACCGCGCTTCTGTTCATTGCTCGTATCTTGTTTGCGAGCTTTTCGAATCTGTATTGACATCCCATTTGTCCATCAGGACTCGACGGCGCATGTTCCGGATCAATAACGTTCAGCAGCTGAAGTTGCGCGTCATACCTGTCAGCAATCTCGCAAGCCACGTCGAAGACATCCTGACTCCCGTTCATAAAATCAGCGACAAAGAGCAGCGTTTCGGATTTATGGCTGCTCAAAACAGGTTCCTTCTGCTGTTTGGTTTCCATGTTCATCTCCTTATGGAACTGAGCGCATACGCCGCAGATAAATCGTCTACAGACTGCGAGATGCCTGGAGACGGCGAATTCAGCGGAATGCCGATTCAATTCTTTAAATGCACATGGGCTTCCAAAGTCCGCTTTAAAAACATCTATATATTTCTGATAGTTAAGGAAAATTGAATCATGGAATCTGGCTTCATTGTCCAAAAACCTTGACTGCGCGTTGAAAGCTTCGGACGTCCAATCAATTCCTCAAAGCTGTGTGCGCTGCCAGAGCTGCCAATGTTCAGCAGTTTAGCTGTGCCCTTCAGGTTGGCAATGCAAATGCTTATGAAAAAGGGTGTGTTGCGCTCGACAAGCGATAAGAGGGGAAAGGTGCATCTACGATCGTTACTCTACAGTTTCAGTTCGCTCGCCGCCTCGGCGTTGATCTTCGCCATGAATTCGCGGTTGTCGTCTGCGCAGTTTCAATCTTGAGTGCGTCAAATCTGACTTGGAATGTCGAATTCAAGCTTGTAGAAGCGGGAGATGATGCGGCGGAATCTTTTAAACCAATTATCGCCTGCGTTCAATAATTTTCGCGGGAAGCACCTTGAGCTTTATTGACGTTGCAAATGCTGTCAACAATTTACGCCGTTGCATGCGTTTTGCACGTTCGAAAGGAATCCACATGGCAACTTGCATCGCCACAGTCAATAAAACGGCAATCAATACAAGGCCAGGCCGCCCGTTCGTTTTGCCACCACCAGCAAATCATAAGCCAACAGTCGCTTCGCAGGTGATTGGAGATCTGTCGGCACAGCCGGCTGCAATCGATCCTCAAGACCCGCTGATGGAGTTCATGGCTGGAAAATCGTTGCGCGAATACTCGACCGGTGAATCCATCTTTTCGCAGGGCGACGTGGCTGATTCCGTCTTCTATATTCTCCGTGGCCAGGTAAAGTTGACTGTGGTATCGAAGAATGGCAAGGTAGCCGTAATCGCATACCTTCCATCGGCCAGCTTCTTCGGTGAAGCCACCCTGGCAGGCGAGGAGCACCGCGTTGCCTCGGCGATGGCGCTTGAAGCCAGCACTATTGTTCGCATCGATAAGAGTGACATGCAGGATCTGCTCTATCGCGAGCCGCAGTTTACCGAGCAATTTCTACATCATATGCTCGCCCGCAACAACCGCATGCAGGCTGATCTCGTCGATCAACTTTTACACTCCTGCGAAAAACGCCTCGCACGACTCTTGATTATGATTGCTAAATCCGGCAACGCGACAAAGCCC
>DAHXOQ010000170.1 GCA_027364815.1 Acidobacteriaceae bacterium
TCATTCGCATTGACAAAACAACTATGCTGGAGCTGCTCAGCAGCGAGCCGGAATTCGCCGATCATTTCCGCGCTTATCTACTCGCACGAAACATACGTATGGTTGCTGACCTGGTTGATCATCTATTCAACTCCAGTGAAAAGCGCCTTGCGCGTTTGTTGATGCTGATGGCCAACTATGGCCAGAACTCCGAGCCCACCCCGCTGATCGCCAAGATCAGCCAGGAAACACTGGCAGAAATGATTGGCACCACCAGGTCGCGCGTCAGCTTTTTTCTCAACCGCTTTCGCGACCTCGGCTACATCAATTACAACAGTGGCGGAATGCTGGTTAATCCTTCACTGATGAATGTTGTGCTGGCAGACTGAGAGGCAGATTGATTCCCTGATAGCAGGAGCTTCTTTTACTGTTGGCCGATAACGATCCCACTGCATCTGCCCAGCCTGATATGACGAAAGCCAACGCGCTGACAGTATCCTTCGATGGTCACCTCATCCCCGTCCTCTAGGAATCTACGTTGCTCGCCGCTTGGCAGCAATATCGGTTCTTTTCCACCTGAGGTCAGCTCCAGCAGGCAACCGCGTGCGCTTTTCTCCGCACCCGATACTGTCCCGCTCCCCAACAGATCCCCTGCACGCAGGTTGCACCCGTTGCTAGCATGGTGCGTGATCATCTGCGCCAGCGTCCAATAGAGATCGCGCACATTGCTGCGTCCAAGCAGCGCTGGTTCCACGCCACGCTCACGCATTACGGCCGTCGCAATGCGCGCTTCAAGCCATATATCTACGCCGCCCTGTGCGTTATCCTTCGCATCCAGCAAATAGGTCAACGGCGCAGGATCGCCCTCCGCACGTGTAAATGCAGCGACGCGAAATGGAGCCAGCGCCTCCATCGTCACCACCCACGGCGATAGCGAAGTAGAGAAATTTTTCGCCAACAACGGCCCCAAAGGCTGATACTCCCATGCCTGAACATCTCGCGCTGACCAATCATTCAAAATACAAACTCCAAAAATGTGCTCTTCAGCATCGCCCATCAGGATTGGCTCGCCCAATCTATTTCCGGCGCTTACAAAAAATCCCAGTTCCATCTCATAATCAAGCGATCTACTAGGCCCAAATGTTGGCTCAGCCTCACCGACTCGCCTCTGCCCGCTCGGTCGCACTATCTTTGTTCCACTCGGTACTAAAGACGATGCCCGACCGTGATACCCAATGGGAATATATTTGTAATTGGGCAGAAGGGGATTGTCAGGCCTGAACAACTTGCCCACATTGGTGGCATGAAAAATTGAAGCATAAAAATCCGTATAATCGCCCACCCGTGCTGGCAACAGCATCTCGACTTCGTTCTGTGCCAGCAAATGCCGCCGAGCAGTCTCCCGATCATTGCTCGTTGCCTCTGCACGCAAAATCGTAAATAGCCGCCGCCGCATCGCCCGTCGTGGAGCCGTACCGAGCGCCATCAGCCCATTCAACGAGTCACTCAGGCAAGCCTCTGCGGCTGGACGAACTTCGGCATCATCAAGCAATCCTGACTGGTACAGTCCAGCCAGATCCACAATCAAATCACCAATCGCCACACCCACACGCGCGGCTTCATTTCCACGGCGGAAGACGCCGAAAGGCAGATTTTGCAAAGGGAAATCACTTTCTGCGTCGTTGGCCGACTCTGCCCAACTCTGCGTCAGGCAATCGTGCGTCTCATCCAAAGCAAATCTCATAGCAGGCCCATCAATCGTAGATCGTCAATCGGTTCGGTAAACGAACACGATCCAAACGATATAGCAAAATTACCTCGTGCTGCGGCAAGCTCGGCACAACTCAAGCGATGATCTCTCCATCGCACTCCATCTGCATCCACCTTGAAAGCCTCCGCTGCGCTCTCATTCAAAATTTCATCAGCGAGTTCCACTATCAAACCTGAGCGTAAATACGCCGCTCCAAGAAACACATTCAGAAAGCCGTGCATTAATCCTGACGCACTCTCCGGGTGATAAGTCAGCCGATGCACTGTACGCAATGGGTGATGCAACCCGGCTGTTGCTTTGAAGGCAACAGCATTCTCATTGCACATTCGAATGAACCCCAAGACTCGTTCCGCCGGTGGAATTTTGTCTGCGGTCTCGCCTCCGGTGCGAATTTTCATCCGCTGCCCGTAATGTGCCACCGTTTTCACGCATTCCTCACTCAATGGAAGCGGCGCTTCAAAATAAACGCTTTGCTTGCGTGGCAAAACCTGCATCAAGCTAATTATCTCTTCCGCAGTGCTTACCTTCACTTCCACAGACTTAATCTCAGCTCGTTGTCCGATCGCCGAATTAATGAACTCCATCATCCGCGCTGCATCGGATTGAGCATCTGGACCCACAATCATTGAGAGTTGCCACGGTTTTTTATCTTTCTCAATCTCTTGCGGCAAGCTCATGAACGCCTCTTCGAATTCGTTGAGCCTTGAAACCGGAACAATGAAAGTACCCAGTATCCATTGCCACACCGATCCAAGATAGGCCTGGTAATTGGCTATAGATTCCGTCATGCTCAATGATGCAGGTGGAAACAGACCGGCATAATCGATCAACTCGCGCAACAATGCACGCGTTGTTTCCACCGCACCGATGCGCTCTTGAATCATTTGGCCTGGCTCCAAATACAGCTCTCCTTAACGATCAAACTTCCTTTTCAGTCCTTGCCAACATTCAAAGTATTGATGGTCAAGCTCAGAGCTCTCCAGCGCAAACTTCGTCGGTTGGCACACAAACCGAGTCTCAAACATGAAGGCCAATGTGTTGTCCTGGTAAACCGGCTTTAGCAATGCATTGCTTGCCTTCTCAAAGGTCTCCGCATCCGGCCCATGCCCTGCCATGCAGTTGTGCAGGCTGGCTCCGCCCGGCACAAAACCTTCTGCTTTCGCATCGTATTCGCCGTGGATCAAACCCATGAACTCGTTCATGAAGTTGCGATGAAACCACGGCGGGCGAAATGTTTTCTCTGCCACCATCCAGCGTGGCGGAAAAATCGCAAAATCCAGATTCGCCGTCCCCGGTATCTCTGAAGGTGCCGTCAATACTGTATAGATCGATGGATCTGGATGATCGAAAGTCACCGTATTGATGCACATGAAATTGGCCAGATCATATTTGTAAGGAAGATAGTTTCCATGCCACGCCACAACGTTCAGAGGCGAGTGGTCGATAGCCGCCTCCCAAAATCTGCCTTGAAACTTGCACACGATTTTGAAATTGCCTTCGCGTTCTTCAAAGGCTGCCACCGGCGATAAAAAGTCACGAGGATTGGCAAGACCATTGGCGCCAATCGGCCCAAGATCAGGCAACCGCAAAAGCGCTCCATAGTTTTCGCAGATGTAGCCTCGCGCGCTTCCATCAGGCAACTCGACGCGGAAGCGAATCCCGCGCTGAATCACCGCAATCTCTCCCGGAGCAACTGCCAGTATTCCCATCTCCGTGTGCAGAAACAGGCGCCCCAACTGCGGAACAATCAACATCTCGCCATCTGCATTGTAAAAAAATCGATCGGTCATGGAAGCGTTGGCCACGTAGATGTGAATCGCCAGCCCTGTGTGCGTGTGTGCATCGCCATTGCCCGCCATGGTGATCAGGCCGTCAATGAACTCCGTCCGTTTCTTAGGAATCGGAATCGGCATCCAGCGCAGTTGGTTGGGCGGCGTCGGCACTTCATCAAACGGCGTACTGCGCAGTAATCCCTGGCTCAGCGGCACAAACGGCTTATGTGCCACCGATGGCCTTATCCGATACAGCCACGTCCGGCGATTGCTCACCCGCGGCGCGGTGAACGGTGTGCCATTCAACTGTTCGGTATAAAGCCCATGCGCCACCTTCTGAGGCGAGTTCTGACCCAGTGGCAACACCCCTTCAACCGCTTCACTAGCGAACTCATTGCCGAATCCTGATTGATAACGAAGACTGGAATTCGCATGCGTTTTCATTTTCGTCATAGGCTACGTTAGCGCGCTCTAAAGATTGCCCCGTCGCGCCTGCTCCATTTCAATTGATTCAAAAAGTGCTTTGAAATTGCCCTTGCCAAATCCGCGGCTGCCCTTGCGCTGAATAATCTCGAAGAAGACCGTCGGGCGATCCTCCACCGGCTTCGTGAAAATCTGCAGCAGGTAACCTTCCTCATCCTTATCCACAAGAATGCCCAGCTTCCTGAGTTCATCAATTGGCTCTTCAATCGGCCCCACACGCTCCGGCAACGCTGCATAATACGTATCCGGCACGCGCAGAAAGTCTAACCCATTCTGTTGCAGCTTTCCTACCGTAAACAATACATCCTTGCAGCGCAGAGCCACATGCTGGGCACCAGGCCCTCCATACGCTTCAATGTACTCTTCAATCTGGCTCTTGTTGCGGGCCAGCGCAGGCTCATTGATAGGGAACTGCACTGAGTGCGAATCGTCTGACATTACAATGCTCATCAGCGCGCTGTACTCGGTTGAAATATCTTTGTCATCAAACGTGATGTAGCGATGGAAGCCAAAGACATTGGCATAGTAATCGGCCCAATACTGCATCTTGCCCAACTCCACGTTGCCTACAATGTGGTCGATGCGAAGAATGCCGCAATCATCGCCGGCAATAGGCGCTGACATGAACCCCGGCAAAAACGGCCCCTTGTAATCCTTGTACGAGATCAGCGAATGAATCGTGTCGCCATACGTATGCACTGCCGCGCGCCGAATCGTGCCATGCTCGTCGGTCACATCATGCGGTTCCACCGCCGGCTTGGCGCCACGGCGTACAGCCTCCGCAAATACCTGGTCGGCATCTTCCACTTCAAACGCAATGTCCTTCACTCCATCGCCATGCTTACGAATATGTTCCGCAGCCTCATCGTCTTTCGTCATCGGCGTCGTCAAAACAAAGTTAGCCTTGCCCTGCGACATCACATACGATGCGCGGTTGCGCTGCCCGGTCTCTAGGCCACTATATGCAACCTGTGAAAACCCAAATCCCTTTCTATAGTAAAAAGCTGATTGCCGAGCATTCCCCACAAAGAATTCCACGTGATGAACTCGCTTTAACTTGAATGGATGATCCATGTCGCTCTCCCTCTCACGTATCCTGGCGCAATCATCAGCCGCCAACATAATCGCGCGCTGTGTCCAAGACACAAATTCGCGGCGCAGTTAACTGCACTGGGCCTTTTCAAATGGCGTTTCGGTTGACCTCTCAACAGAAGATGCGCTGAACTATTGTTGGCTCTTAATCAGTTTTGGTAAATACATAATGTAAAGAAAAAGTAATTTTTACTGGTACATTCTAAATGTATAGTAGCTTATGGCCTTTGATCCTTCAACTCTCGATGAAACCGGCTGGCGCATCATTGAGGAGCTGCAACAGAACGGTCGCATCTCCTTTGCCGAACTGGGCCGCCGCGTCGGTCTTACCCTTCCCGCCGTTGCCGAACGCGTCCATAAGATGGAAGACGTCGGCATCATCACCGGCTTCCACGCCCAAATCAACCCGGCTAAGATTGGCCTGTATATCGCCGCCTTCATTCGCATCAGCGTTGTCGGTGATGTCTATGCCCGCATCGCCAAGGCTGTGCGCGCGATGCCGGAGGTCATTGAATGTCATCGCGGCACTGGCGCCGACTCTTTCACCCTCAAGGTCTCCGTTGAATCGGTGCAGCATCTGGAAAGGCTGATCGACAAACTAACCCAGTTCGGCACTACATCTACCTCCATTGTGCTCTCAACATTGGTCAGCCATCGTCCTTTTGACCGACGCAGCCTCTCCTCAATCAACAAATAGCAATTCCGAGAAATGCGAAGTGAGAATTGTGGCAACTAAAGCCCTGGCCAAGAAGATTCTCCAGCCACGATCCTGGGGCAGTTAGCGCAAATTTGCAGGGAAATTCGACGATATTAGCTTGAATCATCACATCAATTAGTAATTTAAAGACGAATGGCGGAGAGAGAGGGATTCGAACCCCCGGAACCCTTTCGGGTTCAACGGTTTTCAAGACCGCCGGATTAAACCACTCTCCCATCTCTCCGCTGAGGTAGGGGACTACCAGATTCCATTGTACCCAAATTTCATCCCCAATTCTTTCCAGAACTTGGAAATTGCTTGCTTCCCAATGCAAACCATACAAATTAGATGCAGGAATCTCGGTTAGGCCGGTTAGTTCTGGGCAAGTTCGGATAACATCGCTCCAGGGCCGAAAACTGGTAAACTTGCATCGCTCGCCGGAGTGGTTTGCTCCGTCTTCCCAATCTCTGAGG
>DAHXOQ010000171.1 GCA_027364815.1 Acidobacteriaceae bacterium
AAGATCTTCTTTTGCAAATATCACTAAACAGAAAACATTTATAAAATTTCAGCATCAGTGGATTAAAGATGCATTTTCTATTTTTTCGGAAAAAAGAAAATCAAATATACAACTCGCAGTCGGTGTGAGATTTCATTATTCTGAATGCGAAATTGTCAATAATGTGAAGATTTTGGATTGTATTGCCAATGCTTGGATTATGTGTAAACCTTTGTTGACAAAAATGGGTATTCAAAATCGTTGATGTATTCGATAATTGAATATCATCACACTCCGGGGCGATAAAATATTTGCATGACTCACAAAGGAAAGACTGTCTTCATTACCGGCGCCAGCGCAGGAATCGGCGCGGCTACTGCTTTGGCTTTTGCACACGAAGGCGCGCGACTCCTGCTCGCCGCACGCCGCATGGACAAGCTCGTTGACGTTGCTGATGAAGCGCGTAATCGTGGCGCAGCGGTAGTCCATTGCATCTCTCTCGATGTGCGTCACCGCGAAGCTGTGGCAAACGAGCTCGCTGCGCTGCCCAAAGAGTGGAAGGCGATTGACGTCCTCGTCAACAACGCCGGCCTAAGCCGCGGACTCGACAAACTCTACCTGGGAAAGATTGAAGACTGGGAAGAGATGATCGACACCAACATCAAGGGCCTGCTCTACGTCACGCGCGCAGTGGTTCCCGGCATGGTGGAGCGCGGCGTCGGACACGTCATCAATCTTGGCTCGACGGCCGGGCACCTCGCCTATCCGAATGGCGGAGTCTATTGCGGAACCAAGGCCGCCGTGCACATGCTCAATGATGGATTGCGTCAGGATCTTCTCGGCACTCCCATTCGCGTCACCAGCGTTGAGCCCGGAATGGTGGAGACGGATTTCAGCCTGGTGCGCTTCCATGGCGACGAAGAACGCGCAGCCAAAGTTTACAAAGGACTCACGCCGCTGACTCCTGAAGATGTTGCCGATACGATTGTTTGGGCGGCATCGCGCCCTGCGCATGTAAATATTGCCAGCATTTTGATGACGAGTGTAGATCAGGCCAACTCGCTGCAGTTTAATCGTCAGAGTTAATTACCTGCGATGTGGCAGTCACAGGTGCCACACGCGGGAAGATCGCGCAAGTTGAGTTAGAGATAATTATTCGTATTGAGCGAGCTGACCTTCAACCTGCTTGAGCGCTGCTTCAAGGGCGGCGCGGCGGTTGGGGTTGGAGGTTTTCTGCGAGAGGATGTTTTCGCGCTGCAGCTCAAGGCTCTGACGTTCGCGCTTTTTTACCGCATCGGCCAATTGCTGCTTGTGGCGCACTTCGTCGCTGATCTGCTCTTCGTCTCTTTGCGGGGTTACGGTTTTGCGGCCTGCTGCCATTTGTTCCTCCTACCACGATTTGCTCGACTTAAGACTGGAGTGCTGGCCACGGGCCATAGTCTTATCTTACGTTGGCGAGGCTATAAATAGCGAGTTTTGCAAGCTTCCAGTAGAATTGGAGTTCTGGAGATCGCAGGAGCAAAGTTGATGCGCATGCACAATCCGCCACATCCGGGCAAAGTACTTCGTGAGTTTCTGGGCGATATCGACGTAACCTCGGCGGCGAAGCACCTGAAGGTTTCGCGTGCTACTCTCTCGCGCATTCTCAACTGCAAAGCCGGAATCAGCGCTGATATGTCACTGCGGCTTTCAGCAGCATTCGGAACCCATGCAGAGATCTGGTATGAACTGCAAACGGATTACGATCTCTGGAAAGCATCACAGAAAAAGCAGCCGAAGATTCAGCCCTTTAATCGCGCTGCATAGAACTTAGCTCGTTTTATATTTCGAACTCTAACTCAAAAATTCCGCAATCGCATTCACGACTGTCTTCTGTTCTTCTTCAGTGATCTCAGGGAAGATGGGCAGAGCCAGGACTTCTGCGGCGGCGCGTTCGGCTTCAGGGAAGTCGCCGGATTTGTAGCCGAGCGATGTGAGCGCGTCGAGAAGGTGCAGCGGAATCGGGTAGTAAATTTCGCTGCCAATTTTGCGCTCTGACAAAAATGTACGCAGGTCGTCGCGACGCGGCGCGCGAATCACATACTGATGCCACACATGCGTCGCTCGCGTGTCCCTGAACGGCAGCACCACGCCGCGCTCCGGATATGGCCCTGCCTCAATTAAACCAGCCGCCGCAAACAATTTGTCATAAAGCGCCGCAACCCCAGCACGCGCTGCGCTCCAGCGGTCGATGTGCTTGAGCTTCACAGAGAGCACCGCGCCCTGGAAGCCATCCATGCGCGCATTCCAGCCGAGCTCGTCATGGTGGTAGCGGCGGCGCATTCCATGCTGGCGCAGCATCCTGAGCCGCTCGGCGATTTCGTCGCTCATGGTCGAGACCATGCCGGCATCACCGGCGGCGGAGAGATTTTTTGTTGGATAAAAGCTGAAAGCCGCAGCAGAGCCAAGCGCGCCCACGGGCATTGTCTCGCCCGATGCAAATTTCCACTTCGCGCCCCAGGCCTGGGCGGCATCTTCAATGAGAATGAGGTAGCGTTCTTTAGCGATCCGCGAGAAAAAATCCCAATCCGCCGTTTGACCGTACAAGTGCACGGGTAGAATTCCGCGAATCTCCGGATTGCTCTCAAAGGCCTCTTCAACTGCTTTCGGCGCCAGGTTGAAGGTGCGCGGGTCAATATCGGCGAGCGCCGGCTGTGCTCCGGCTCTCAGAATCGAACTCACCGAGGCAAAGAAACTGAATGGAGTGGTCAGCACCACGGGCCTCGTCTTTGCTTCTGCATCTGGACCTGCGCTTAATCCCGCTGCGGCCAGCGCCAGCCAGAGCGCGTCAGTTCCTGAAGCGCAACCAACGGCATGAGCCACTCCCAATTGCGCCGCCGCCTGTTTTTCAAAGCCGGCCACGGCATCGCCGAGAATGAATTGCCGGGAATCCAGAACCCCGCCCAGCGCCTCCATCAACTCCACGCGCAAGGGAGCGTACTGACGGGCCAGGTCAAGCATGGGTACGGGCAAGGGCACAGCAACAGCGGGCATAGGTACGGGCGTACTCGCCGATGCAGCAGCAGAATGAGATTTTTCCATTGAGTTCACGCAATCATCTTAACAAGCAGGGGCAGAAAAAATCCGTGGCACGGCGCACTGTGAGACTCAACCAGAACCCGGGCAAAATTCCTGTTATAGATGGAGGTTGGGCTATAAACTTTGAAAAAAACTTATGAGCGATTAAACAATTGAATATGTTTGCAGATGATTGAGTTGCGCTAAGTTGCTCAATTTAAGCTAAATTACTCAATCCTTTAGTAGATTGCCCGCATTTGGCGTCCCTTGTGCTGTTGAAAACTTATGGATAACCCTAGTATTGTTTAAAACACATTCTTAGGGGGGATTTGGGCGAGACGATTTTGCTCAACTTCACACCCTTTGGCAAATTTGTATCACCGCAGTTATCAATCAGAATCCGTAAAACGGAGCAGGAGATCGGCACAATGGAAAGCAAGCCGGCACAGAACATCCAGGACACATTTTTAAACACTGTTCGCAAGGACAAAACACCCATAACGATTTACCTGGTCAGTGGAGTCAAGCTCACGGGCAAGATTCGCTCGTTTGATAAATACTCAGTACTCCTTGAAAACAACAGCCAGGAGCAGCTGATCTTCAAGCATGCCATCTCGACTGTGGTGAGCAATCGCAGCGTCATGCATGGAGAGTATCGCCCCGTGGCCTCAGTTGGCGTAGGTGCGAGTGCTGTACCCGGAGCGGCAGCTGCTGGCGAAGCCTGAGCTTTGATTGCAGCCCCGGAGTTGCGCCTGAAAGTCACACAGTGAACAAGAATGACCCCATGCGTTCAACGACACTGAGGGATGGGCGCGGCCATGCCATTTTGGGGCGTGCGATTCCTGAGCGCGCCATTCTGGTTGGCGTCGACTTCGGCCGCTCCACCATCCGGCCCGGAGCGGCGCCGCTCACCGCTGCCGGACTCACACCTGAAGAATCCCTCGCCGAACTGCGCGAACTGCTCCTGAGCGCCGGTGGAGAAGTTGTCGCCGAGCTCATGCAGCGCCGCCCCAAGCCCGATCCCGCCACGCTCATCGGCAGCGGCAAGGTGGAGGAGCTTGAAGGGATTGCGCTCTCAACCGAAGCAGACGTAATTCTCTTTGATCACGACCTCTCGCCAACACAACTTAAAAATCTGGATGCTGCGCTGCCCTGTCGCGTTCTTGACCGCACCCAATTAATCCTCGACATTTTTGCCCGCCATGCCCGCACCCGTGAGGGCCAGCTTCAGGTTGAGCTTGCTCAGCTTGAGTACATGCTGCCGCGCCTCACCGGACGAGGCAAGGCGATGAGCCAGCTAGGCGGCGGCATCGGAACCCGCGGCCCCGGCGAAACAAAACTCGAAACCGACCGCCGTCGCATTCAGCGCCGCATCGACCATCTGAAGGAAGAGCTCGAAGCGGTCCGTCGCGTTCGCCGCCAGCAGCGCCAGCGTCGTGAAGCGGTCCCTGTGCCCACCGTCGCCCTCGTCGGATACACGAACGCCGGCAAAAGCACACTCTTCAACCAGCTCACCGGAGCCGCTGTCCTCGCCTCCTCGCGCATGTTCGCCACGCTCGATCCAAAGCTCCGCGCCATTCAGCTCCCCAGCCGGCGCAAAGTTCTGTTATCAGATACGGTGGGCTTCATTCGCAATCTCCCGCACACGCTCGTCACCAGTTTCCGCGCCACGCTTGAAGAAGTGGAGAAGGCCGAGATTCTCCTCCACGTCCGCGATGCTTCTTCCGAGTACGGTGAAGAGCAAAAGCTCCAGGTGGAGAAAGTGCTCACCGAGCTCAACGCATTAGACAAGCCCGTTATTGAAGTCCTGAACAAGATGGACCTGCTCAGCGAAGAAGAGCAAGCCGGTCTCAATAGTCGCGGTGGCATTGTGCCAGTCTCAGCGCAAAATGGAGATGGGATGGAGCGTCTGCTTGAAGCCATTGATTTGGCGCTCATAAAAGACCCGCTCGTTGAGGCCGAGCTTTTGATTCCGCAATCAGACGGCGCCACACTCGCCGCGATTGAAGCCGGCATGGTGATTCACGAGCGCAGTTTTGAAGGCAATGCAGTCAAAATGCGCGTCACCGGTCCAGCTTCTTTTCTGGGTAAGCTGCGCAATTACAGTGACTGATTCAAATTTGCCTGGTTACGGCAGCGTCACGCGCTTGCCATCCAGCGGCCCTGGTTTAGTAGGGCCCAGATTCAGAACTTCGTTGGCATCGAAGCCTTGTACTGTGGCGGTTCCGGTAAAGTTGTCGCCGTTGACCTTGAGCAAAAATGTAAGCTCCAGGCGTCCCGCGTATTTGCGCGTGGTGCGGTCGGCAACAACCTCCATCCACCTGCCTTTGACGGTGTCGCCGTCCCTGACCCAAACGCCCTTGCCGTCGCTGTCGCTGGTTTTGGGGTCGCCGGCGTCCGGGTTGGCCTGCTGCATGGTTCCATCGGCGTTAAAAACATACATATGGTAGGGAAAGGGCGCATCGGCCTCTTTGACGAGCCAGGCTCCAACAATCGGATCGGCCTTGCTGACAGCGTGATGCCGTTGGCAACCAGCCAAGCCCGGCAGCAAAACAGCCATCAAAATGAGCGCAAAACTTTTACCGGATTTTTTCATGGACGTTCAAAAAACCTCATCGCGGCAAATAAGAAGCGGGCCGCCAGCCGATAGAGTGGAAGTACTTCCATCGACTTACAGCCCGCTGGACCCTGAACCGGGTCTAGGTGGTATTTCGATTATGACCCTCTTTCAGGGAAAAGCAAGGGAAAAATACTGAAAATTCAAGGTATTTTGTTGAAAGCCGGGCAGCAGGAGAGGGCGCAAAATGATGTATTTCGGCCTGATTCAGACCCCGATACTCTTCCATCTAACCAGCTTCTCCCGTAGTGGACCAAAGACTGTGATGAGCCATCCCGCACTACGGCGTCACGCGTTGACTACGCATGATTTAGCCTGATAGAAATAGATGTTGCCTTCCGGAAGCCAAAGCTAGCTGTTTGCGCGCCTGAACGAACCGATACGCATGCAAGAGATCATCAAACAACTCGAAGCGCTCTTTATTGGCGCTCTGCCTACCACCGCGCTTTTCGTCGTGCTCGTCGTCGCATACCAGTTTCTGATTCAGGGCCCGCTCACCGCCATTCTCAAGCAGCGCCACGCCAAACACCCGGCGCAGTGGAAGAAGCGCGCAAGTCGATTGCCGAAGCGGAGAAGCGCACCGAAG
>DAHXOQ010000172.1 GCA_027364815.1 Acidobacteriaceae bacterium
GCCGCACCCTGGTGATGGTGCTGGAAACCGTGCTGCGCGCGATGCACCCGGTGATCCCGTTCATCACCGAGGAAATCTGGCAGGAGTTGCCTGCGCGCTCCTACCTGAGCGCAAGCAGCACAGCGGCATCCTCATCAACGTAGCATCCATCGGTGGACTCTTCTCCCTTCCCACCGGCGCACCCTACTGCGGTACCAAATTCGCCGTCGAAGGCATCACCGAAGCGCTCATCTTTGAAATGCGCTCCATCGGCGTCCGCGTCAAACTCATCGAGCCCGGCTTCATCAAAACCAACTTCGGCAACGCCATGACTTTCGCCAACGACGCATCCATCCCTGAATACCAACCCGTCGTCGCCAGATTATTTGAGTTCGTCGGAAAATTCCGCGAGCAAGCCTCCGAACCCTCTCTCGCCGCCGAAGTCATCTACACTGCTGCCACTGACAACTCCGACCAACTCCGCTACCTCGTCGGCAAAGACGCAGAGCACTTCGTCCACCTCCGCAACTCCCTCGACGACGTTGCCTTCTTCAAAGAAACCGGCAAGCTTTGGAGTTAGCAGTTCCAGCAAAAAAATCGGCCCAAAGAAATATTCTTTGGGCCGTTGGGGTTTGTCCTTGCAAACTGCTTTACATTTATTTCACTTCTGTTGCGCCTGACATATTCACTGTTGCGCCTGCTGGAATCAGAGTCGTTGTTGCTGTGGCTCCATCCGCCGTGCCGCTGTATACAGTAATGCGCGATGCATCAATCCCCTTCTCTTTAACCAGGTAAGTCTTGGTATTGACCGCACGCTCGGTTGCCAGCTTTTTCGCATTCTTCTCGCCGCTCGTTGCATTGCCTGTAATCGCAATCCGCGCGTCGGTGCTGTGTTGCAAATTGATGGCTATCTCATCGAGACAAGCCTTCGCTTCGTTGTCCACGCGTGCCGGACGGCGAACATCGCGGCCAAATTGAATCGTGCAAAGTTCACTGGTTGTTGGCAGCGGCGCCGGCGCTGGAGCAGTTACGGTTACCGTCGTTGCCCCCGTTCCGCTCTGGCCCTTGTCATCTGCAACATTGCAGGTGATGTTGACCGTTCCAACTGCTGCATTCGTCGTCGTCAAGGTTGCCGTCGACCCCGTTCCATTGATTGATCCGGAGTCAGCGCTATAACTGTACGTCAGTGGACGATTCGCTGGGCTCACGCCAACTGCCGTGATCGTCGATGGGTCGCCAAACAAAACCGATGCCGGACTGGCCGCGCAACTCACCGTCGGTGGCCCGTAAGCCTTCACCATGTATGTCGCGCTGCAATCCGCATTCTCAAATTCTCTTGCGCCCTCGGTCACGTGACCCTTGAGCGTGTATGTACCCGGCGCAGCGCCCGTCGTATCTATACGCGCCGAGTTCTGCGTCCCCGTTACTGTTCCACCATCCGCATTCCATGTGTAAACGGCAGTTGCGGCTCCGTTCAAATTAGCCGTGCTCCCTGTGACCATGATCGGATCACCGGCATAAACAGTGCCTGGATTTACCGAGCAGCTATACGTGATTGGCACTGGAGGAGGCGGTGGCGCGCCATGTCCACCAAACCTGAAGACGATTCCCGAGGAGAGGCGCATATCATTCTGCATCGCGCTGGCTCCCGTTGAGTGATCTTCAAAACGCGTCATCATGTACTCTGCCTGAATCAGTCGCAAGGCAAAGTGATGATTGAGCCTGATATCTAAACCGCCACCGGCCGTCATTGCAAATGAATTTTCCGACGGCAGTGGAATACAACCCACACCCGTGCAACCCGATTTGGAGTCGAGCGTCACTTCGCTGGCATGTACGCCGCCAAAGAGCGCCTGTACAAATGGCGTCACGCGTGAGTTGTTCCTGAAAGAGTAGCGCGGACCAAACAGATATGTATAAACCGTTCCACTTGAATTCACTACCACTGATGGGCTTGTGTGAGTGCTGTTGATGCGGACCTCTGAATCATCAAAGCCGCCGATGTCGCCCACCAATCCCCAGTGCCGCGTGAAGTTATAGGCAAACGATGCGCTGCCGCCATTGAGCCACGCCAGGCGGTTGCCATCAGAGAGCGAAGGAACGGCGCGCAAATAGGAGTAGCCAAGAAATAATTCAACCTTGGGCGTTCCGCCCTTGTGACCATCTGGATGATGTTCCGCTTTCGGTGTTGCTTCTTCATCCATCGCAGCCGTGGTCCACGGAATTGCCGTCTCACTCGACGGCTCCGTTGCATCAGTTGTCCTATTGTCATTGGCCGCGGCCGCATTGTTGCCATCCATAAGCGCCGCAGATCTGGCCGCCTCTTCCGCGCGAACCTGCAAAGTTGTCATTAAAAGTACGGCGAAGGCCGCCGTCGCAATCATCTTTACGTTGAATCTCATTGTCTTCTCCTGCACTACGCGTCGCTCTGATTGAAATCTATTAAGCAGCGGTTATTCGAACTCTGTACGAAACTTGCCAAACACCATTCAAGCTCGAAAAAATGCTGAGACCGTCCCTGAGAACGGTCTCAGCAACCAATTACGGCGCAGGCACATTCACAACGGTGTTCACCATCGTGACGGGTCCCGTGAGTACCAATGCCCTGCCGTTCAACGTTGTGATTGCCACAACGCCTGCTGTTGATATGGAGATTCCATCCTGCGCGATGATGGTTCCTTCCATCGTCCCTCCGCCCAGAATGCCGTTGATCGTTGCCGCGCTGCATACCTGCCAGAAAACATTCTTGGCCTGTGCGCCATTTACAAGTAGCACGCTTTCATTGAAGGACGGTGTGCCTACCGTGAGCGTCGTCGCCATCTGGAATACCCAGAAGGCATTCGGATCGCCCTGCGCGTCGAGTGTGAGATTGCCCAATGAAATCGCATAGCTTCCCGGTGCTGATTTGTAAATGCCCGGTGCCAGTACGCGATTGCCCAATTCACCGGCGCTGCCGCCCAATGTCGAAACATCAATGCCATTCGGATAAGCAACCAGTTTGTTGTATGCGCTCAACGCGTCCAACGCCGCCTGTGATGCAATGCTGAATGTCGTCGCTGTTCCTTCATTCGGGCAACCGACTGTTGGTGGTGGCGCTGCCGTATCAATCACGCCATTCACCTGACCAATATTGAGTGGCGTTTCCGTATACGTGCACTCGTATACACCGCCAACCAATACCGTCGTGTCGTGGAATCCGGTAATCAATGTGGAGGCCGCTGTTGTGCCGATGTCTCCATTGATCACTGTATAAATTCCCTGGTTCGTCACTCCTGCTGTTCCACCAAAGGCGCCAAATACAGATGCGCTTCCAGGGTTGCCCGGCGGGTTCACTGTTGTCGTGCCCGTTGTGAAGCTCCACGGATTAGGCGCGCCCGATGATCCAAGCGGGTTGCCGTATATATCCGTTGCGCCGTTAGTTACCGTTGCGGTATAGATGCTGTTGTTAGTCAGCAGAACTGCCGGCGTGAATGTAGCTATGAAATTCACCGCATCATACGTAACCGTTCCTGCCACCGGTCCCGTTGGCCCCGTCAGTAGAAAAGTTCCCGTCGTGATCGTCAGCGGATCCATCGCCTTCGTAAACGTTGCGCTCACTGCCTGATTCAACGGAACATTCGTTGCCAGGTTCGCTGGTACCGTCGATAGCAACTCCGGCGGAGTGGTGGATTGTGTTGTGCCCGTGGTAAAGCTCCACACATAATTGCTGACCATCGCCGTGCCCGCCAGGTCCGTTACACCGGTGGTGATTGTGCCTGTGAATACAGTGCTCGGCGCTAACTTCACTGTCGGCGTAAACGTCAGCGTGTTGGCAATCGCCGAATAGGTTAAGAATCCAGCTACTGGCGTCGCCCCCGGCCCCGTCAGCATAAATGTATTTGCGTTGATCGTCGAAGGGTTCATCGCTTCGCTGAACGTCGCGCTTACAATCTGATTCAGCGGAACATTCGTCGCGCCATTCAATGGAATCGTTGAAATCACCGTCGGTGGGACGCCAACAATGGTGCCTGCCGTGGTAAACGTCCACACATAATTCTCTGCCAGCGTTGTGCCGCCGAGGCTCTGCGCACCCGTCGTAATCGTGGCCGTATACACTGTGCTCGCTGTCAAATCTGCGCTTGGTGTAAACGTCGCCACCGATCCATCAGCAACATACGTCACCACTCCAGTCACGGCAACATTGCCCGGTGCTGTGAGAGTGAAAGTGGCCGTGTCAATCGTCGCCGCGTTCATCGCTTCACTGAAGATTGCGCTGATCGCCTTGTTCACCGCTACACCCGTGGCAAGATTCACCGGCACTGTGGAGATAATCGTCAACGCTGCTGTTGCTGGAACCGTCTTGAAGCTCCACACATAATTGAGTACCATCGGTGTGCCCGCAAGATCCTGCACTCCGGTTGTAATCTCTGCTGTATACACTGTGTTCAGCGCAAGATCGACTTCAGGCGTAAACGTCGCCACTGATCCGCTGCAACCAACGGCGCCTGTAACTGGAGTTCCCCCGGGTGCAAAAAGAAGGAATGTCGTCGCAGGTGAAGCTATCGTCGTGCAGTTCATCGCTTCGTTGAAGGTCGCGCTGATGACCTGGTTAACAGGAACGCCTGTCGCCAGATTCACTGGGATCGTCGAAATCACAATCGGCGGCGGAGTTATTGTTGTGAAGCTCCATACGTAATTCGCTATCAGAGGTGTGCCACCCAGGTTGGTAGCTCCAGTTGTAATTGTCGCCGTATATATAGTGCTGAAATCAAGATTGGCGCTCGGCGTGAACGTCGCAGTCAAGCCCGTGTAACTTACGCTTCCGGCTACTGCTGTCCCGCCCGGCCCCGTCACAGTAAAGGTTGAGCCAGTGATTGTCGATGGCTTCATCGCCATGTTGAAGGTCGCGCTGATCGTCGTATTGACAAGCACATTCGTTGCGCCTGATGCGGGTACGGTCGAAACCACACTCGGAAGAACCACGAGCTCTTGACCGCATCCAACAACAAATATTGACATTAGCATCGCCAATATACTGAAAATCCCAATCTTGTATTTGTTCATTTAGAGCCTCTTCTTTGTAACGTGGTGATTGTGTGTTTGCACTCATCTTAAAAATGAGCGAGTTTTATTTAAGTGAGTGCGAATACTGATGAACCCTGATTCAACGACATTAATAAGTTTTTGTTTGCAATTCTGTATCATTCCGCTCAAAGTTAAAGTAATTCAAAATCTAAATGCGAATGTGAGCAATAAGAACCACAATTGCATGCAGATCCTTAATAAGAAATGAGTAAGTCAGCATACTGATCAGATTGATTCAATTGAAATCGTATATTTCTATCTATATATAGCGGCTTGAATCTAACCTCTCTTGGAAATCAATTCCTTATGATTCATCCCGCTCCGGCACAAACGGATCTTCTTTCTCCCGCTCCAACCTGTCTTCGCGCACTTTCTCGTCTTCCCAATCGCGCCGCTTCTCCCGCTCTTCCCGTTCCTCGCGTCCGTCACTCATTGCGCATCTCCAAAAACATTCAATACAAAAATTCCAAAATCAAAAACGGCCCGAAGATTTTTTCTTCGGGCCGTTCGATACTTTCAACTCCGTGCTTTTTATTAGCGCGGAAAGAGCCGAAGGCTGCTGCTGCATGCAATGCGCCGCACTGCAAGTGCTTACTCAGTTGCAGCAACCTGCTCAACCAGCTTCGTCGAAGCCACGGTCCAATCCGGTGCGCCAACCTTGAAGCGCGCAAAACGGCGAACCGTAATGTTCTCGCCGAGCTTGGCAACCTTCTGCGCAATCAGTTCCTTGATCGTCACAGTCTGCTCCTTGATGAAGGGCTGCTCAATCAAGCAAACCTCCTCGTAGAACTTGGCCATCTTGCCCTCAACAATCTTCTCGATCACCGGGGCGGGCTTGCCGGTCTGCGCGGCCTGCGCGCGATAGATTTCCTTCTCGCGCTCCATGTCCTCAGGCGTCACATCTTCGCTGCGAACATAACGCGGGTCGGTCGCCGCAATGTGCATCGCAATGTCCTTCAGCAGATCCTGAAAATCATCCGTACGCGCCACAAAATCGCTCTCGCAGTTGAGTTCTATCAACACGCCGATCTTGCCGCCCGCGTGAATGTACGTTCCCACGTAGCCCTCGTTCGTTGTACGCGCCGCCTTCTTCTGCGCCGACGCCATGCCGCGCTTGCGCAGCACCACGAACGCGTCTTCGATGTCTCCCTTGGATTCCTGGAGTGCCTTCAGG
>DAHXOQ010000173.1 GCA_027364815.1 Acidobacteriaceae bacterium
GTCGGGGATGGTGGCGCGAACAATGTAGCCGAGCCGCGTGAGTTGCAGCAGGACAAGAAGGAGAATGACGACTAAACAGGCGAAGGCCAGCAGTAATAGAGCACCGGTACCAGGCATGCATACTATTGAAACACCTTTTGCGCAGATTTCAATATGTACGTTGAAGAGTGACGAGCTTCCTTGACGTATTTATTTTTATAATTTTCCATGTTATGCCTCATAAAAAACTCAATTTAAATTCAACAACTTTCCGGAATCCGCACTTTTTCTCTTTACACACAAGGGTTACACTATTTATGGCGTGGTTCCCAGGCGTTCGAGCACTGAACCACAGATGCAAACAATCGCTGCCGGTTGAATGTGGCCGGCTCAATTACCAAGTTGAAATTAACCTGATGAGGAGAACTTTGCGATGCGAGTAGCGTTATTGACCGGTGGCGGCGACTGTCCCGGATTGAATGCGGTTATTTATGCTGCGGTGAAGAAGGGTATCAACAAGTACGGGGATGAATTTATTGGTTTCCTCAACGGCTGGAAGGGAGTTCTGGAAAACAATTTTATTCCGCTCACGCTTGACGCAGTGGATGGAATTCAACTGACGGGAGGAACGATTCTGCACTCGTCGCGCACGAATGTGAAGAAGGTCCCCGGCGGCATCGAGAAGGTACGTGAAGTTCTTCAGCTGAACAAGATTGATGCGTTGATAGCGCTCGGCGGCGATGATACGCAATCGGTGACGCTGGCGCTGACGGAAAATGGTTTGCCCGGTGTTGGTGTGCCGAAGACGATCGACAACGATATCAACGGCACGGATGCGACCTTTGGATATGACACGGCTGTATCGATTGCGACTGAAGCGATTGACCGCCTGCACACGACAGCCGACTCGCACAATCGCGTGATGGTGGTTGAAGTGATGGGCCGCGATGCGGGGTGGATTGCTTATGCCGCTGGTGTTGCCGGAGGCGCGCACGTGATCCTTGTGCCGGAAAAGGAAATTGATATTGACCACGTGGTGAAGCTGCTCAAGTACAACTACGATCATGGCAAGCATTACGGCATTGTGGTTGTGGCAGAGGGTTGCCATTTGCCCGAGGGAGGCCAGGTGCTGGGTTCGGCCGAGCTTGATTCATTTGGTCACGCGCGTCTTTCCGGGATTGGCGAATCGCTGGGCGAATTGATTGAAGAGAAGACGGGGTTCGAGACACGCTCGGTGAACCTCGGCCACACGCAGCGTGGCGGAGTGCCGACGGCTTATGATCGTCTGCTGGGTCAGCGCTATGGTTTGCATGCGATTGACATGGTGCACGAGAAGAAGTGGGGACGCATCGCGGTGCTGAAGGGAACGGATATTACGGACATCACGATCAAGGAAGCCATCTCGCCGACCCGGCGCCTTGACCAGAGATTTTATGATGTCATCAGCGATCTTGAGGCGAAGGTCTAATTGTTCTTTGCATCTAAAATCGAGTGTAGTGCGACAAGGATCAATCCGATGATTGGTCCTTGTTTTTTGTGCCGGTAATTTTTTGATTTATGCAATTAAGAGCTTACAGTCCGGAGGATTTTGAGGGTCTCTATTCGGTTGAAGAGCAATGTTTTGAATCGCCGCTCAGATTTTATCGCGAGTACATGCGTGCGCTGATCAGGCGGAAGGGCTCGATGGCATTTGTTGTTGAAGAGAAAAATTGTGTTGTCGCATTTGCCATCGCGTCGTTGCACACAAAAACGCGCCGTGAAATTGCTTATATCGAGACGCTCGAAGTGCTCGAGGAATTTCGCGGTAGAGGGGTGGCCGGAAAACTCCTCACACAACTAGAATGCGCAGCGCGCTCACAACTTGCGTCGATGATGTGGCTTCATGTGGATTGTTGCAATGAGCGGGCTATACGACTTTATGAGGGCCACGGCTACAGCAAGGTCAATGAAGAAGTGAACTTTTACCCGAATGGCAATGCGGCATGGATTTATAGAAAGCCGCTTTCTGCGGAGTGAATGTCTTATCCATGCGCTGCATCACAACCTGAAAGTTATGATTGGCGTACACTGGTAACAGTGCAATGAGCTTAACGAATCCCAACGTTCCAAAATTAATTCAATGTCTGCGTTCTTATACGCCGCAGATATTCGTGCGCGATCTGCTGGCCGGCATCACGGTTGGACTGGTTGCGCTGCCTCTGGCAATGGCCTTTGGTATCGCTTCAGGCGTGACTCCGCAGGCAGGTCTTTACACTGCAATCGTCGCCGGCTTCATCATTTCAGCGCTCGGTGGTTCGCGTACGCAGATTGGCGGTCCCACAGGCGCATTTGTCGTGATTGTAGCTGGAATTGTGCTGCGCTTCGGCATGAGCGGCCTGGCCATGGTGACAGTGATGGCGGGGTTGATTCTGCTGATTATGGGAGTTACGGGTCTTGGCTCAGCGGTACGTTTTATTCCGCGCCCGGTGATCATCGGCTTCACGAACGGAATCGCTGTTCTGATTGCATCAACGCAGATTAAGGATTTTTTCGGCCTTCACACCGGTGCGGTTCCAAGCGAATTTCTTCCGCGCATGAAGATGCTCGCAGCCAGTGCGGGCACATTCAACCTGAGCACACTGTTGGTTGGTCTTGGTACGCTGGCCACTCTGCTTTTCTTCCCGCGCATTACCAAACGGGTTCCGGCTTCAATTGTTGCGCTGCTTGTGTTTACATTCCTCAGTGTGGTGCTGCATCTTCACGTTGAAACCATTGGCACCCGATTCGGCGGCATTCCGCGCGGACTGCCTCCCTTCGCATTCCCCGACTTCCATTCGGAGCACATTATTCCGCTCATTCCGATGGCCTTTACGGTAGCCATGCTGGCTGCGGTGGAAAGCCTGCTCTCGGCTGTGGTGGCGGATTCGATGACTGGCGACCGGCACAATCCCAACGTTGAACTGATCGCGCAGGGTATTGCCAACCTCACTTCGCCGCTCTTTGGCGGCATTCCTGCCACAGGCGCAATTGCGCGAACGGCGACCAACATTCGTTCCGGTGCGCGTTCGCCGGTCTCAGGCAATATTCACGCCGTTACGCTGCTGGTGATTTTGCTCATTGCCGCGCCGCTGGTCAGTTACATCCCGCTGGCTGCACTCGCAGCGGTTTTATTTGTTGTGGCTTACAACATGAGTGAGTGGCGCGAGGTTCGCATCATTCTGCAACTCAGTTTTGCTGATATTGCAGTTTGGCTGGTGACGATTGCATTGACGGTCTTTGCAGATCTAACGGTTGCTGTGGGAGTGGGATTGGCACTGGCTGCGCTGCTTTACATTCACCGCATCTCTGAGACGACAACTGTTTCGTACGTGACGGACGAGTACATTCGCGATGGTTTGCAGCATAATCTGCAGGGGCGCATTATTCCTTCCTATGTGACGCTGCTGAGGATTCATGGGCCATTTCTCTTTGGCACGACTGAGAAGCTGGTTGAAGAGACCGCTGATCTGAGCAAATTTGAGCCGGTGGTGATTCTGCGATTGCGCAATATGACAGCCATTGACGCCACGGGAATTTACGCAATTGAGCGTTTTGCCGACCGGCTGCGTGCCTCAGGACGCACGATGATTCTCTGCGGCGCCATGCAACAGCCATCGAATCTGCTCAAGCGTTCAAATTTCATCAAGCATCTTGGTGAAGAGAACATCATGCCGAATATTCAAGCGGCGCTGGAACGCGCGGAAGAGCTGAAGAAGGTTTACGACATGCGGATGTGATGCATGGAAGGCATCACATCTCGGCAACTCGGCGCGATTTCAAAAGCAACTTAACTCAAAATGTTCAGAAAATTTTCACGGTGCAGTTCAGCGCCAGGGAAAACTGCGTCGAGATTGCGCGTGCCCATGGATTTGGTGACGACTTCGCCGAGTACCTGGCGGAAATCCGTGGTGATGGCGAGATCGCGGTTCTGGTAGAGCTGTTCGTTGGCGAGGCCGGGCCATTGGCCGTAGACCTTGCCACCTTTGACTTTGCCGCCGAGAACGAAGATGACATTGCCGTGACCGTGGTCGGTGCCGCCAGTTCCATTTTGATGCGCGGTGCGGCCGAACTCCGAGATAGTGACGAGCGTGACGTTTTCGGCTTCGTCGCCAAGATCGCGCCAGAATGCGGCAATTGAATTTGAAAAATCCGCGAGCTTGTTGGCGAGTTGGCCGGATGCACCCCCTTGATTCTGATGCGTATCCCAGCCGCCAACGTCCGTGAAGGCGGTTTCAACGCCGAGATTCGACTTGAGCAATTGCGCGACCTGCATGATGCTTCTGCCGAACTGGGATCCGGGGTAGTTGGCGCCACCGGCGGGCTTGTAGGGCGTGGAGTTGGCGGCACGAACCATGCGCACTGCGTCGAATGTTTCCTCGCCGGCCTGATGGAGGATGTGGTCGTTGCTGGAGGCGTAGATGCTCTCAAGGGTGTTGGAGATGGGTGAGGGAGTGGGTCCGCGGCCGGCGACATTGAAATTGTTCAGATCGCCGATGGCGAGGGCTGGTGCTGCGCCTGTGAGTATTCGTGGCAACTGTGAACCGATGGAGACAGCGCGGAAGGGTGTGTGCTGCCGGGATGCGCGCGCGTCTTCTTCCTGAAGTGCGCGATTCATCCAGCCATCGACGGTGAGGCTCTGGCCCGGAGTTCCATTCTGCATAAAATCCTGCGCATCAAAGTGCGAACGCGTGTCGTTGGTTGAGCCTGTTGCGTGGACGATGGCGAGATGCCCCTGCTTGTAGAGATCGACAAAAGGCGCGAGCGAGGGATGGAGGCCGAAGAAGCCGTCGAGGTCGAGAACCTGATTCTGAGGAATGTTGATGGTGGGCCGGATGGCGTAATAATTCGGTTCACGATAGGGAACGACGAGATTGAGGCCATCAACCGCGCCACTCATGAAGAGCACGACCATGCGTTTGCCCTTGGGCGCGAGACCGTTGGTTTGAGCCAGGGCAGAGCGCAAGAGGAAGTTGGGCAGCATGGAGGTTCCTGCCAGGGTAAATGCGCCGTTGCGGAGAAAAAATCGCCTGTTCATGTGTGCTCCTGATTGAAAAATTTTAGCGGCGTTGAAATTCGGGCGAGCCCATTAAGAGGCCGGCCATGAGCTCGTCTTTCTGTTCCCATTGTTCGGCGATGATCTTTTGCGCCGTGTTGTAGTAGTCGATCTCTGCTTTCGAGAGTGGTTGCGCTGGGGACGGAATTGGCACGGGCGGCGTTGATGCGTTCTTGTTGGAAGCTGAAGTAGGCATGGGTGCGACCTGACGAAGAATTGCAGCTCTGGTTGCGGGGCTGACGCCGCCATTGCCCAACTCGCCTTCTAGTCGCGCTTCTTCTGTGGCTGGCACAACAGAGACAGGGGACTGGCTGAGCCAGGAATCAGTTTCGCCGGACCAGGTTTTCACACATCCGGGTAGCCGGTTTGAGGTGAGGAAGAGTGCGAAGTTCATGCGGATTACAAGCGCGCTTGAGGTGACCCATGCAGTTGAATTCCATGTGTAGCCGGTAGGTGGAACAGCGCCGTAGAAAGGCATGCCCATGTCGCGAATCGCGTTGACGAAAGGCCAGGGCGCTTTTTGCGTGATGCCGCTGGCGCGGACGGCTGAGATGACGAACTCGTTAGGGGTTTTGACTTTAGAGCGGTAATTCTCCGCACTCCAGAACTCGGGTGAGTGGAAGAGTGTGCGCAGAACTTCGGCGATGTCGCCGCCTGATGAGAGGAAGGTTTTGGCCATGCGATTGACGAGGGCTGGAGGAGGATCGTCGCTGACAAAACGGATGGCGAGTTTGCGGCTGATAAAGTTTGCTGTCTGCGGGCTGGTGGCGAGCATGTGAATCAGGGCGCGGCCTTCGTTCTCCCCGTCTTCGTTGAAGGTGCGGCCCATCACAAGCTTTGCGCCGGGCTCATGACGGCGCTCGTTGAAGATGAAGTCGCCGCCGCTCAGTGGCTTGTCAACGCCCCATCCGGTGAGGATGCGCGCCACGTTGGTGACGTCGGCTTGCGTGTAGCCGCCGTTGACGCCGACGGTGTGGAGCTCCATGAGCTCGCGCGCATAATTTTCATTCAGGCCTTCAGATGCTTTTTTGTTCTTGCCCTGATTTTTAATGGCGGCGATAGAGTTGGGGCCGATGCTGCTGGCGTTGTCGAGATAGAGCATCATGGCAGGGCTATGAGCTGTGGCGTTGAGGAGGTCTTCAAATTTGCCAAGGGCG
>DAHXOQ010000174.1 GCA_027364815.1 Acidobacteriaceae bacterium
ATCCGGAGCCGCCACCGCCGGGTCTGGTGCCTTCCTGCGCCGAGGGCGGCGTACTGGGCATTCTCCCCGGCCTGGTCGGCGTCATCCAGGCCACTGAAGTCATCAAGCTCATCCTCGGCAAGGGCGAACCGCTGATTGGGCGGCTACTGCTGGTGGATGCACTCTCCATGCGCTTCCGCGAACTCAAGCTGCGCAAGAATCCCCAGTGCCCGATCTGCGGTGAAAACCCCACCGTGACAAAATTAATTGACTACAACCATTTCTGCGGCATCCCGCAACAGGACCCCATGAACATAAAAACGCAAAACGGCATCCCTCAAATCTCCGTCAAGGAACTCAAAGCCCGCCTCGACGCCCAAGAAGACCTCTTCATCCTCGACGTCCGCGAGCCCTACGAATACAAAATCGCCAACATCGGCGGACATCTCATCCCTCTCAACACCATTCCCGACCACATCTCCGAGCTCGACCCCAAACGCGAGATCATCGTCCAATGCCGCAGCGGCGCACGCAGCCAGAAGGCCGCCGAAATCCTCGCCCAAAACGGCTTCACCCGCGTCTCCAACCTCACCGGAGGAATCCTCGCCTGGTCCGCCGAAGTCGACCCCTCCGTCCAAAAATATTAACGAGCCTCACAATAATCTGGCTGCCCCACCCTTCACGTTTTTTTGTTCAGTTTCATGACATCCTTTACACATTGTTCCGGGATATCCTTTACACTTTCGCGCGAGCGCCAGGTCGCGCGGAGGTTAAGAGGATATGACATGGAAGACGATGGATATACAGGAGCAGCGCGTTCGATTTGTTGTGGAAGCACTTCAGGCCAAGCGGCCCATGAGCGCCTTGTGCGCGGAGTATGACATCAGCCGGCCCACCGGATATCTGTGGCTGGAGCGCTATCGAGAAGGCGGCGTGACCGCCATTGCCGAACGCAGCCGCCGTCCCCATCGAAGCCCGGAGAAGACATCTTCAGAGTTGGAACTGCGCGTCGTCGCGCTGCGTCAGTGTTATCCGGACTGGGGTGCACGCAAGCTGGGTGTGCTGCTCGCTCGTCAGGGTATTCGGTTGCCGCAGAGCACCGTTCATCGCATTCTCCTGCGCCACGATCTTGTCCGCGAAGCTGATCGTCATCGTCCTGCGGTGAAGCGCTTTGAGCGGGAGCAGCCGAACCAACTCTGGCAGATGGACTTCAAGGGTCCCAAGAACTGGCCCACTGCCATCGGTCCGCTGTCGGTCATCGACGATCACAGCCGCTTCGTCATCGCGCTTGAAGCCATCGGGCGGCCTGACGGAGAGTTGGTAAAAGCTCAGTTAATCCGCGCCTTTGAACAGTGTGGTGTGCCCGACGCGATGCTCATGGATCATGGCACGCCGTGGTGGAACCAACACTCCTTTTCGGGCCGAACCTATCTCTCGCTGTGGATGATGCAGCAAGGCATTCAACTTTGCTGGAGTGGCATTCGCCATCCCCAGACTCAAGGCAAGGTGGAGCGATTCCACGGCAGTCTGGAGCGAGCACTTCAACGCCGCGGTATGGCACAAGAAGAGCCGCAGAGTTGGCTCGACGCCTTTCGCCTAGAGCATAACTACATCCGCCCACATGAAGCATTGGCGATGAAAACACCCTCCGAGTTATGGCGACCCAGCGCACGACTCTACAACCCCTGTCCGCCGAGTTGGGAGTACCCGGAAGGCGCTTGGACACTGAAAGTCGATTGCCAAGGGAAAATCGACATACGCAACCAGCACTGGCGGATTGGTAAAAACCTGGCTGGAGAAAGGGTGATGATTCAGCCGGTAGAGGAACGCTATCTGGTTTTCTATTGCAACACCCTGATCCGTGAACTCGATCCGGCGTTAAAGCGCTCGATGATCGTCGAGCGCTTTAACGCCGAAGAGCAAAATACCCAAAGAGTGTAAAGGATCTCCCGGAACGTTCTGTAAACCATCTCGTGGAACTTGACATAGAAAGAAGCGATGGATGGGGGTACACGGCCGTCAAAGCACTACGGTTTTGCGGGATGAGCGTCTAACCATTTCCGCGCGCGTTCCTGCACACGAGACAGATCCGCGGGTGTTAAATGAGAGGCAACATCGTCCCGAGTTTTGCGCATACCTGCTAGAACTGCGACTGCATCTTCCTGCTCTACACCTGTAACTTTGCCCGCAGCGGCAAGGTTGAGCCAAAAATAGGCTTCCAAATAATCCTGATTTACACCATTTCCGTGTTCGTAGAGAATCCCAAGTTGAAGTTGCGCAACAGTGTCACCTTGTTCCGCTGCCATACGATACCAGATTGCAGCTTGCGAGTAGTCTTGGGGAACACCTTGACCATGGACGTAATCAGCTCCAAGATTGCACTGCGCTTCTAAATTCCCTTGCGCAGCAGCTTTACGATACCATTCCGCAGATTGCTGATAGTCATGTGGCACAACTTCGTCCGACTCTAAAGTCATGGCAAGTGATACTTGTGCACCGACATTACCCTGCTCTGCGGCCTTACGCAGCCACTCAATCATTTTGTTGTAGTCTTTAGGAACTCCATTCCCTTCAAAGTAGAGCGCCGCAAGTACGGCTTGTGCATCTGCATCCCCTTCATTAGCGGCCATGCGAAACAATAATGCCGTCTGCGCGTAGTCCTGTGGCACACCTTGTCCATCGTAGTACAAACGTCCAAGTTGTAATTCTGCGTCAGCATCTCCGTTCGCAGCCTTCTCTTTCAGGAGTGTGATATTTTGGCTCGGCAACGTGGAGTTGTTGCTCTCTGAAGGCTTCACGGGTGGTATTGACTTTGTTGGAGCAGAGACTGGCTGTTGTATCAGTGAACTGGGTATTCTTGCAAGTGCTTTATATTTGACTTTGCGTACCCTGCCTGAAAGATCGGAAACATAGACTTGAAGCGTGTTACCGTCGATTTCAGCGGTATATTTGCCGGGCGCTAGCACATCACATCGGTGCACACCATATATACAGGAAAGAAATACGCTACTTCCATCTGGCATAATGGCTGTCACGAATTCAGCGGTTACGGTACCAACATGGGTTTGCGGCGCGGTTGCCGCAGTTGTAGTTGTAGTGCAATTGGATTTGGTATCTGTTTGTGCATTGATATTTGTAGTATTTGTTCCAAAATCTGTGATTGTCCCTGTCGTTGACCCATTCGTATTGCAATTCGTTTGTGAACTGCCTTGCCTTCCTGGCGTTGTATACGTGTACTGCCCTGAATTCAACTCCGTCTTGACAACTTCAATGATGATCTTCGGCTTGTCCTTGGCGAAAGCTGCAATGCTGAATAGGAACACGCAGAATATAGGTATACCGAACTGCTTGTATGAAAAACGTGCTCGTGCGGTCATGGGTCTCCTTTTGAGGGTTCGTGTTCCAAACAATTCATCCGTGAGAATTACCTTAATTGACACCCAGTAAATCGCTAATAACTACTTGCGAGGGCTAGGTTTTCGAGCAAGTTGACGAAGTTCTTTATATACTGAGTGGCGTGTGGGCGCAAAGAAATCACCCATATTGCTTTTCTTCGCCCCTACTCTAGCCCCACATTTGCAACGCAATTCACCATCCAACAAATCCAGAGTGCCATGAGAATATGCTTTCGCTGCTCGCTCCTGATATTCATCAGGAAGTATTGAGTATTGACATTCGTTCTTGATCTTGATCCCCGTGAATGGCCGACCTTTGACGAAAGTTCCCTTTAATTTCCGATTAGGCCTCGTGTAGATAAACGTCATAAGCACCTCACACACAAAGCATATCGCCATATAAAAGCGAAAGCAAGGCGAACTTAATCACAGTGATAGCATTTCTTTTTTACTATCGTCATTTTCCTACCCTTCGCTAGAAAAAACCGAAGGATGGGCACCCCATCATTATGGGAGGACTAAGGAAGGGCCACCCGGCGGTCCATCCATCTAGTCGAATATCTCTCTACTTTTCGGTCTCCACCACAGCAACCCGCGAATCGGCGCAGCCGTAATAGAGATACCCGCGATCTTTGAAGCGCACCAAGCCTTCGGCGAAGGTAGTGCCCGCCGCGTACTGGCCGGTTTTTTCCCCGGGTTCTTCGGGTTTCAGAACCGGGGCACCGGTTTGCTCAATCAGCTTTGCCGGATCGTTGGGGTCAAAGAGCGCCTCGCCGGCAGCGTAGGCATTGGGGCCCATGGTTTTATCGCCATTCGCCGGGTCGTTTTTTCCGTTGTAGATCATCACGATTCCAGCCTTTGTCAGCACTGGAGGAGGGCCTGTCTCCGGAAAGCCGCTGTCAAAGTGCCCGGCGCGCGGCTTCACCAACTCCAGCGGATTGCCTTGAGCATCTTCCACAGGAGTCCAATGAATCAAATCCGCCGAAGCGGCTAAATGAATCGTGCCTTCGCCCCAATACATCCAGAATTTGGCGTTGATTTTTGTGGCAATCAATCGCCCGTCTTTCTCTTGAGTGACAATCCCGGCCGACTTGTATTTGAGAGTGTCATATTTACCGCCTTCAGCGCCGAAGAAGGCGGGGCCATGCTTGGTCCAGTGAATTAAATCTGTTGAAGTCGCAATCCCCACCGAGTAAGTCACGCGATTCCATTGCGTGTAGGTCAGGACGTAAGTTCCGTCCGGAGCTTCAACGATGCGCGGGTCTTCGACACCGCCGGGCCACTCGCGTGATTTTTGTGATTCTTCGTCAGGGAAGAATACGGGCGCGGGCATGCGCGTAAAGTGCAGGCCATCGTCGCTGAACGCGAGGCCGAGACGCGAGGTGTGGCCGCCGATTTCCATTGCGCCGGAATCGTCTTCGGCGCGATAGAGGAGGTAAACTTTGCCGTTGCGCACAATCGCGGCGGGGTTGAAGGTGTGCAGCGCCTCCCAATGGGCGGGGGCCTTGAGAATGGGATCGTTGAAGGTTGAATCCTGGAGCGGCGCGATGATCGGGTTTGCGTTTGCAGGGCGTTTGAAGGGGCCGATTAGCCAAGATTGTTGCGCGTAGAGCGAGAGGGAAGCGAGTAGAGTAAAAAGTCCGACAAACAGGATTTTTCTTGTTCTATGCTGATTCAATTGCATTTTGACCTCATTCTAAGCGCCCGCAGCTAAAGCCGATGTTGAAAGTATCAAGTCATAACCGTGGGTTAAAACACCCGGCTGCCTCCGGAAAAGCAAACCGAAGTCAAAGACAGGGGATATCGTCCAACTGAGACGCCGTGCCCTGTTACAAAGCACGCACATCGAGTGTATCGGTTTCCGGGCCTCAGCAAAGTTTTTCCTTGAAAGGAATCGGAGGATGAGGTAACCGGCATTACAGGTATCCGAGGTCCGCAAAAAAACGCGGGAGCTGGGGCATCTATAGTTGGCGCGTGGATTTTTGGGTTAGAAGAAAGGCAGCGAGTCAGCCTGCGCTGGCGCGCAGATAGCGAGTCGGCCTGCGCTGGCGCGCAGATAGCGAGTCATCCTGCGCTGGCGCGCAGATAGCGAGTCAGCAAGTCAGCGGTTGAATTGATTGAGGAAGTTCTATCAACAGAAGTGCAAGTACTTGCTCACACGCTGTAATCTGTTCATTGAAGTTGTGCGCTGCCTGGGGCGTGAGATGCGGCGTGTGAAGAAGATTGAAGGAGCAAAGACCTTGGCTTACGACGACCTGCGTGACTGGATAAAGACTCTGGAGAAACACGGCGAGCTCAAGCGCATCAGAGAAGAAGTTTCGGCTGAGCTGGAGATCACCGAGATTACCGATCGCGTCTCGAAGATCGGGGCGACGAGCGCTGCGGCGAAGAAGCTGACGAGCGCGACGAAGAGCGCCTATGCTGCGGGTGGTCCGGCGCTGCTTTTTGAAAACGTAAAGGGCCATCCCGGCCACAAGGTGCTCATCAACCAGTTCGGCAGCGAGCGCCGCATGGCGATGGCACTTGGGGTTGAGCGTCTGGATGAGATTGCCGAGCGCATTCACGGTTTGATGAACGTGAAAGCGCCGGAGGGATTGTTTGACAAGCTCAAGATGCTGCCTCAACTTGGCGCACTGACCAGCGCATTTCCGAAGACGGTTTCAGCGAAAGATGCTCCTTGCAAGGAAGTGATACTGAGAGAGAATTTTGATTTGAACGCGTTTCCGATACTGAAGTGCTGGCCGCATGATGGAGGGCGCTTTATCACGCTGCCTTGCGTTCATACGCGCGACCCGCGCAACGGGAAGCGCAATGTGGGAATGTACCGCA
>DAHXOQ010000175.1 GCA_027364815.1 Acidobacteriaceae bacterium
GCCATATCGAGCGGCAGCGGCTTGTCATCATAAGCCATTGCTTCTTTGTCCGAGGCAGGATTGATGAAAGACTCAACCGAGAAGCTGTGCCCTGGAATATGGTGCTTCTCGAACTTTTCCTTGTACTCGATTGTCTTGATGCCAAGGAAGCCGAGACCCAGAATCAAAGTCAGCACCAGTGAGATCACCAGCCCGCGCTTCTTGCGCGTCTCCGCACACCACACGCCCATGGCCATCGTGAAGCTTGATGTGATGAGCAAGAGCGTGTTGAAGCCGCCAAGCATGATGGAGAGCTGGTGCGACCCGGCAACGAACGCAGGATAGTACCAGTTGCGGTAAATCAGATAAGCGGTGAAGAGTCCGCCGAAGAACATGATTTCCGTCAGCAGGAAGAGCCACATCGCAAACGTGGTCGCTTCCTTCTGCTGCTCGTACGTCTCGAAATGATGGCGCTGATGCGGGTTGTGCCCGTGCGCCGTTGCTTGTATGGCGTGGCTATCCGACACTGGGTACCTCGCTTGCTTTCTGCTGATTCTGCTTGGCTAAATTTTGTTTTTCAAGCCACTCGTAATCGTAGGCATCGTGATCCATAATCGGTGTCGCCACAAAGTTTTCCGTCAGCGGCGGTGATTGTGTCTGCCACTCGAGTCCCGTTGCCTGCCAGGGATTGTCGCCGGCGATCTCACCATACTTGAGCGACCACACCAGATAAAGCACCGGCAGCAAGTAGCCAACGCCGAGCACTGTTGCACCGGCAGTCGAGAAAACATTGAGCACCTGGAACTCCGGCGGATAGGCGGCATAACGACGCGGCATTCCGAGCATGCCCAGAACAAATTGCGGGAAGAACGTAAAGTTGAATCCGATAAACGTAACCACCGCGGCCAACTGCGAGAGCTTCTCCGGATACATGCGCCCCGTCATCTTCGGCCCCCAGAAGTGAATGCCGGAGAGAAACGCCATCAACATGCCGCCGACCATTACAAAGTGGAAGTGCGCCACGATGAAGTACGTCTCCGTCAGGTGAATATCAGAGCCTGACGTTCCGAGGAAGACGCCCGTCAATCCGCCAATCGTAAACAGACCCATGAATCCGAATGCATAAAGCATCGGCGTCTCGAAAGTGATTGAACCCTTGTACAGGGTGAAGGCCCAGTTGAAAATTTTGATTGCCGAAGGCACCGCGACGAGCATTGTCAGCAGCGAGAAAAGCAGCGCCGCATAATTTGAGAGGCCCATGATGTACATGTGGTGGGCCCAGACAAAGAAGCCGAAGATCGCAATGGCTACAGAAGAGAAAGCGACCGCCGTGTACCCGAAGACTCGCTTCCTGCTGAAGGTTGAAATCACCTCGGAGATTACGCCCATGCCAGGCAAAATCATGATGTACACAGCGGGATGCGAGTAGAACCAGAACAAATGCTGAAACAGGAGCGGATCGCCGCCCTTGGTGGGATCGAAGACGCCGATGCCGATGGTGCGCTCAAGCGCGACCAGCACAATCGCGATTGCCACAACCGGGGTGCCGAGAACCATCAGCACGCTGGCCGCATAATGCGCCCAGACAAAGAGCGGCAAACGGAACCACGTCATACCCGGCGCGCGCATGCGATGAATGGTGACGATGAAGTTAAGCCCCGTGAAAATCGAACTGAAGCCTGCGATGAATACTGCCACGCCCGTCGAGAGAACATTTGTGTTCACATAATGAGTGGACAGCGGAGTGGTAAAGGTCCATCCTGTATCAACGCCACCGGATGCCATCGTGTAGATCGCCAGCGATCCGCCGATGATGTAGAGATACCAGCTGAGCAGGTTGATCTTCGGCAGCGCCAGATCCTTGGCGCCGAGCATCATGGGAATCAGAAAATTTCCCAGCGTCGCCGGCACGGATGGAACCAGGAAGAAGAAGACCATGATGACGCCATGCATGGTGAAGATCTTGTTGTACGTATCCGCCGCCATCAAACTTGTTTGCGGCGTCAGTAGTTCCAGTCGAATAAGGCCAGCCAGCGATCCGCCGATAAAAAAGAAAAATGTAAGCGAGACGAGATACAGGATCGCGATCCGCTTGTGATCGCCGGTTAACAGCCAGCTCAGAATGCCGTGCTCCTTGTTCAGGTAGCTTAGCTTCGGCATCTTCGCCGTCGACTGATCTGGAAGAGTAACAATTGTGTTGCTGCTCATTGCTTCACCCCCTGCGCTGCGGGCGCAGTCTTGCCGTGACTTTCCGGCAATAGATCGGAAGTCGTTAGTGTCTGATTAATGCGGTAGTTGGAATCAAGATTCTTGATGTACTCAATCAGTGAAATCACGCCCTCTTCGCTGACCTGTCCTTGATACGTGGGCATAATCGGCGCGTAGCCTTCGATGTTATGCTGCGATGGATTGAGAATCGCCTCGCGCAGGTAAGCGTCGTCAGCGATGACGGTGCGGCCATTGGCGAGATTCAACTTGGCCCCGTAAACATTCGCCAGACTTGGTCCGCGTGCATCTGGCTTGTCGTTGTGGCACGCAGCGCAACTCAAGCTGGCAAATAAACGCTCGCCATTCTGCGCCAGGCTCATGCCGCTCGTCGATTCGGCAAGCCACTTCTTGTAATCATCAGGCGTCAGCACGACAACTTCGCCGATCATCGCCGAATGTGCGGTGCCGCAGTATTGAGTGCAGAACAAGTGATACGTACCGGGAACCGTCGGCTCAAACCACACCGTGTTGTAGCGCCCCGGAATCGCTTCGCGCTTCACACGGAATGCGGGAATCGAAAAACTGTGAAAAACATCTTGCGAAATCAGAGTCAACTGAACTGCGCGGCCGGTCGGCACATGGAGCGAATTGATTTCATGCTGGCCGGTCGGATGCTCGGCCTTCCACATCCACTGCTTGCCCACAACGTAGATATTGAGCGCATTCGGCGGCGGCGTAAAGGCGCGGAAGTAAATCACCGCGCCCCACACAAACATGACCAGAAACAAGCCCAGTGGAATAATCGTCCACGTCGCTTCGAGCAGCGTGGAGCCTTCAATCTGCTCGGCGACCGGGTGACGCTTCTTCGAGTAGAGGACGCTGAAGGTGGCCACAAGAATTCCCACGACCACGAGCCCAAAGAGGCTGACGAGTGTCATGAAAATGATCAGCGCGTCCATATCGGAGGCCATCTTCGAGGCCTCCGGCGGAAAGAGCGCGGAGTGCGTCATCCACTTGACGAGAAATTGCCAAAGTACTGGGCTGAGAAACTTCATTGCGTTATCCGTTCACCTTTGTTCCGGTCTCGTTCTTGTCATTTCCTGCGTTAGTCTTTTCTGTTCCCGTGTGAATCTTTTCTGATGCGGCCTCGTCCTGATGCACCAGCCGCGCATCGCGGCGGAACATCACGAACATGAAACCACCCAGGCAAGCTACGGTGATAAATCCGCCCAACTGAACTACCCGCGAAACAATCAGGCTGTGTTTGTTCGTCTGCGGATCGTAGTGGTAGCAATACGTCAAAATATTGTCTACCGGCGAACCAATTTTGTTTGCTGAAGCCTCAACCAATCCCAACCGCAAATCCTTCGGTGAGTACTCCACGCCCATGTAGTACTGCGCAATCTTTCCATCGGCGGTCACAATCTGAATCGCGCTTGCGTGGGCGAATTGCGTCAGCTTCCCATCCGGCCCCGGGATGCGCACATACCCAAATCCAACTGTCTTCGTCAGCGCATCAATCGCGTCTTGATGACCGGTAAGAAAGTGCCAGCCGTTCGCTGTCTCCGGATACCCATACTTCTTCAGATAAATGCGCTTCTTGGCTGCGGCGAGTTCAGGGCCTTCGCTCGGGTCGATGCTCACGACAATCACATCGAAATCGCGGCCGGGTTTGAATTTCACCATCTCGAGCGCGCCAGTGAGTCCGTTCAACTCTTCCGAGCAGAGCATCGGGCATTGGTAGTAAACCAGCGCCAGAATCGCAGGACGCTTGCCGAAGTAATCGCCGAGCTGAACTTGTTTGCCGGTGTCGTCAACAAAGTTGAGCGCAAGCGGCAACTGCGCATTCAGCCTCTGCGTGATGCTGATCTTCTCAAGCAGTGGCGATGGCTTATCCACCGTCGGGCCCATCTCCTTGTCGCCATAACTGGAAACCTGCGCCGAGAGCGCCGCGGCGGAAATCAAGAGTGAAGCTGCGACGAGCAATGCTGAGCCATTACGTGCGCTCCAAAACTCAGCACTCGCCTTTGCCACTCGAATTTTTCCCGTGCTCATCATTACTGCCCTGCTTCCTCGTGCGTTGAAACTCTTCAATGCTACTTTGTTGCTTTGGCTGTGCTGACCTTCTGCGCGTCAACGGCTTCCTGCTGCGCGACGGCCAACTCGTATCCCGTGCGCGCAAATCCATTCGTCAACGGCTTCTTGACTTCAGGATTCTCATCACCGGCCAGCAGCGGCGATTTCGTTGCATCAGGCGCAACCGGCAATCCCTTGGCGACAATCAAATCCATCGCGCGGTCAATCGGTATGCGTACTTTGCCCTTCGATTGATCGACCCAGCTGTAATGCTCCAGCAGCAGGTCTTCTCTCTGGTGCAGATCTACAATCTCCTGGTTGCCGTCATCATTCTGCAAACGCGGCGTCGGATACTTCTGAATCAGGTCGTTTGTCTTCTGCTGCAACTCAGGCGAGTTGGCGAGGTTGCCGAGGTCGCGAACTTCCAACGGATGCGACCAGCGGCTTACCGGGCCATCCTCTTTCTGCATATTCGAATTCAGAATCTTGCCGACTCCATAGACCAGTGCGCCAGTCGCTCCCACCATAATCGTGAGCGACACTATAAAAACGAGAATCCCCGAGATTCCAACGTCAGATTTCTCGTAACCTTCGGAGGTGTCCAGCTCAACCTGCTCAGGCTCGTGGTGCTCGTGGATGATGTGATGTTCGTGATGCTCGTGATTAGTGGACATGGACGGGCTCCAGAATCTCCGCGAGATGAGGATCGTTGGTTTGAACCAGCGGACGCGTTTTCAGTTGGGTCACAAAGTAAGCCATCCAGAATGCGACCATCGCACCGGGCACCGCTGCGTACTCAAGGATTCCCCAACTGAAGTGCAGATTGCGCGCCGCATCCTTGAAATTCGGCTCAATCAGCCAGAACAAATCAAATGCGCGGGCAAAAATCATCCACATGCAGACAATCATGATCCGCTTCTTGTTGCGCTTGATGTCGCGCGAGAGCAGCAGGCAGAACGGGATCAGCCAGTGGCAGACGAAGTCCAGCGTGCAGATCGTCCACCATCCGCCGTGAATGCGGTTCAGGTACCACGGCAGTTCGTCCGGAATGTTGCCCGACCAGATAATCAGGAACTGCGCAAAGGCCAGGTAGATGTTGAGCATCACGAAGGCAAAAAGAAACTTGGACAAATCATGCTGCTCGGTCACGCGCAGAATCGTTTTGAACGGCTCACCCTTCGACAATCCAACTGAAACGATAATCGAGAGCGCCAGCACTCCATACGCCTGGCTCACCAGGAAAAGCAATCCGTACACCGACGAGTACCAGGTCGGATCGAGGGACATCACCCAGTAAATAACCGCAGCCGTCATTGTGAGCGCGTAAATCAGCACCCCGGGGCCTGAAATATTTTCGAGCTTCTTGATCCACTTCGGTGTGCTGGCAACTGTGTCAGCCTCGCGCTGCATGCTGAGCGCATTCAAACGCCACGTGTAAAATCCCCAGATCGCAAAGCAGGCAACGCCGACAATCCAGAACATATGGTCGTTGAGCATCGGGCGTTTGAAATCAATCGCGTGTGCCTGTGCTTCGTTAATCCACCCGCCCTTGAGTCCATCCACCGTATCGGTAATGCGCGACCAGATGTAGAGCTTCTTGACAAAGATCGCAATCACAACCCAGTAGACAAAGACCAGCGGCAGCGTGCGGCTCATCGCTTCAAGTGGACGGCGCAGCAGCAATCCCCACTTGCCGCCCGTCAGGTACTGAACCATCAGCAGCGCAAGTCCGCCAACAGAAAATCCAAATGTGAGCATCAGCCCCAGCAGCCAGCCGCGCAGCAGGTGGTCAACCGTGTGGCCGGTGTGGCTCAAGTGTTGAAGCGCCGCCAATACCACAGCCAGCAGCGTGAACACCGCCCACGCCAGGATCGCGCGTTTGCGCCAGC
>DAHXOQ010000176.1 GCA_027364815.1 Acidobacteriaceae bacterium
TCACAACCAGCGCGCGCGCGACAGTGAGCCGAAGAGTCGGCAGTGTCAACTCGTGAAAAGTTGGCTGCCATTCATTCCCGTACAAGGTACCGTTCATTACTTCAATGGATGGTTGGCTCATTGCGATACCGCCTCGTATAACCCCTGCTCATTAAAGCGCGCGTCAATTTTCAAATAGGATTCTGCAACACTCAGCGCGCTATGCGCCTTGAGCAATACACTGGCAGCAGGCTGTTCGAGTGCTGTTCTCAGTGCAGCAACTACCGCACAGTGTTCAATTGAGGATGCAAATAGATATATCTGCTGTCCAATCAATTCCGGCGCAATTTCAAGCCCTCCACCTGAGGCGGGCATAGCAATGCAACATCCCTGACTTAGAGCCTCCATATAAACAATGCCAAATGGTTCGGTTGGATTGGCAGAAATATACACGCAACTCTGCTGCAGAAGCCTACGCACATCAATCGCTGGCAACGCACCAAAAAATCTCACCCGTGAATTCTTGTTCGCGATCGACTCGAGCCGTGCACGCTCAGGCCCCTCGCCTATGATCCAGGCTTCTAACCCGTCGAACTCATCTAAACATTCCATCATCGCCGGCAAAATCTTGTGCACATTCTTAGAGCTGTGCAATCTTCCTACATAGGTAATTGCATGGCGCGCCACGTCTGCGGGCACTGCCTCCTCAAAAAGCGGATGCAGTGGATTGCGAATCACACCATCAACACGCAAGTTGAAGATCGTGGCCAAATGTAGTGCTGAATAGTCCGAAACTACAACTAATTGCGCGCCACGCGAAAGATTCGCCAGCTTGTATGATGCCAGTACACCAGCCGTTCGCATCCACCCCTGGTTGGCTACGCAGGGAAAACCATGCGCAATTGCCAAAGCTCGCCGCGCAATCGGAACAGCAAAGACCGCAGTTGTGCTAAGTATCTTAAGGACTTCTGGATTATGTAGCTCATCGAGCCGTTTGAATATTTTTCCAGGTTCAATCACCTCAGCATCAATCCCAAGAGCACAAAACCCGTGCTGTAATGCGAGTGCATAACTCGCTACTCCACCGGCGGCCTTTCCGCCAGTCAGAAGAATCTTCCGCGGCAAGTGTGTACTCATACCGGCTCTCCATCTGGAACGAGCACGCGAGTCTCAACCTTCAAATACATGCGCCGCATGCGCTGATAAATCCTGAATGCAGAAGGCAATGCAACGCCACCTGTTGCTAGCAAATAACTCGCAGCAGATCCCATCGATCCCCATCGTCCAGCTGATAGAGTCGCCATCCCCAGGGTCAGCACAGCAACCAAAAGCGATTGCACAAGAAACGGCTCACTCTTGAACGCACGCAGTAGAATCGCCAAACTCTGAACCACGCAGTTAGCACACGCCGCAATTACCATGAGCATAAAAACCTTCAATGGCACCATGCGCTGTGCCAGCGACGGCGCTACGATCGCCAGCGCTGCAATTGAAGATATAGCGATCGTTGCGGTTAGCGCGAAAACGATCAATGTTTGTCTGAGTGTGCGTTGGAAGAACTGATCCAGCAGGTCATATTCGCGACGAGCAATGAGCCGGCCAAATGGGGTGGCTTTCGTTGAAGTCCATGCAAGCACGAGGACAATCATGTAACCGGTAATGCTTAGTGACATACCCATTTGTCCAGCTTCTATCGCACCGCGGCGCCAGAAGAGAATCGGCACGAAGACCTGTGCCGTAAAGTAGGTACACAACCAACTGACTGCGATGCGCCACTGAAACGGCCAGACCTCACGCATCCAATGCACGCAGCCATCGCCAGAAGAATGGCGAAGCAGTCCCATCATGAGTCTTCTGCGCGTCGTCACAAACAATAGTCCCATCCCCGTCTGCCCAACGATCACCAGGGCAGGCGCATACATGCCCTTATGCAGAAGCAAAGCGATCCAAGCCATCAACGCCGCAGCCAATGACTGGCGGAATCGCATCACAGCAACTGCACGAACTTCACCGCAACCTTCTATAAACGAGTAAAGTGGTGTGGCCCAAAGTCCTAAAGCAGAAGCGATGACGGCAAAAAACCACGGAGCCTGCCAGTGAAACGCATCGCCTTTGTGCGCTTCAAAAAACAAAAATCCAATTGGTGCAAGAACAACCACCATCACAACCGCTGCCAGTGTGTACCACCTTAAAGTAATCTTTAAAATTGAAGCCAGCCGCGCATGAGCCAACTTATCCCCATGAATACTTCCGTCCTCACACAACTCCAAATGCACACACTCATGAGCTGCCATCTGTTGCAGCACAAATGAAAATCCAAGTTCGAAGATCAGCTGCAAGGAAACTAAACTGAGCAGCGTGTAATAAAAACCCTGCTCCATCGGTGAAAGAGAGTGAGCAATCAACAGCACTGTCCCCGTGCTGCCTACAATTCCCATGGCGCGTGCGAGAAAGGTGTAGCCGATTGCACCATCCATGCCTAGTCTCGTATGCAAGGTCATCGAGATACCTCGGTAGGCTTACTCGCAAGTTCACCAGACCATCTGCTTAAGAGCTTTTCTCTGCATAGAGCTACATATGCTTCAGCAGAAAACGCGCAAATAAAGGCAATTGGAAGACTTAAAATCAACCCTCCTAAAAACACCCACCAGCGATAGAAAGAGCTCGGCCGGTCCGGGACATACGCCGGATCCACTATTTGCACTTGTTCACCCTCGCGCGCCTCATCTACGCGCGCCACTTCATATTGGCGCATCAGCAATTCGTAAACTGTCTCGCGGTACTTTACCTCGCGGAGCGCACGCGCATAATCCAGACCCGCATCCGTTACCAATCCCTTTGGCGCAACCAGATCGCCGGCGCGACTTCGGCTGTTTACGTCCATCTGCGCCAACTGTGCTTCCAAGCTGGCCAACTCCTGCTCAGCGCGCACTAAATCAGGGTGCTGCTCTGTGGCAAATGAACGCAACCCTCGTATCTCCACCTTGCGCACCGCAATCTGACCACGCAACACTGCCGCCGACTCAATCATCGCGTGAGCCTGGCCATCCATCTGAATCACACCCGTGCGTTGCTCTGTCTGCTTGAGTGCATCCTCAGCGTGCGAAAGTTCCTCCCGTGCGCTCTTCAATTCTTGTTCAAAAAAAAGCATCCGCTGCTGCGCTTCGGTCACTGCAAGTGAAGAGTTGAACCGCTTGTACTCCTCAACCCATCCATTGGCCAGTTCCGCCGCACGATGCGGATCTCTATCCTCTACTTCAAGACGGATCAATCCATCTTTCAATCCGCTATCAATATGCGTCTCACTCTCCCATCTTTTGCGCGTCTTAGATAGATAACTCTCGTGATACTGCTCATCCAGATGAAAACGATGGACCATCGCATTCTCTATGCTCTCGCTCTTGAGCAAAGAAACCTGCAGATCATTTGGGTTTTTGACACCCAACCCATTCGTACCCATCGACGCAACGCTGCCCAGGCTTCCCAGCTGGGCTAATAACGCGGCTCCGGATGATGATCCCTGCTGAGGTGGAAAAAGCACCACTGTCGCCGTGTAAATATTCGGCAACAGCAACGCAGTAAAGGCGCCAGCCACAATCACCACAATCGCGACACGCAGGATTAATACCCTCCAGCGGATGGAAAGATAAGCCATTAGCCTAAATGTGGACCGCAGCCATTCCGGAATATTCAAATCAGTTTGCATTGTTTGACTCTTCACTGGACTTAACCTGCCGCGTATAAAAATTAACCCCAAACGCCGTTGTCTGATTAGTTGCGCCTTTGTGGCTCTCGGTTCAGAGTATGCCGAAATCTATCTGTAGAATCGCTTTTCTAAGAAATCAAATTCCACTCATGCATAAATGGGACTCTTCTAATACAACTGTCCAAATTTGGAACAGGTCCCCACTATTCCTCTAAATTTCCTCTCAATCGAACTTCATTTCATGAGAAAAATGAGCATAACCAACGGAGCCATATGAGAAATCATTCACAAATTACCACCTTTTCACGTGTCATGGCATATCATAGCCACGTTTTCAGCCCACATTTCTTGCCGCTTCTCCTTACTTCATGCATCCTCTGCTTTTCCACCGTTTCTCAATCACTCGCTCAATCCAATTTCTGCTCGGGCGGCGACAGCTCGACCTTGCAGCCCTGTGAAAGTCATGATTTTACTTCGCAGTTCAACTTAAGTCAGAAGGCCAACGCCCAATCATATCCATCGGGAGACCTTCTCAATCAGCCCAACACCGGCGGCGCCCTGAAGAATGATTCGCATTACGAAGATTCATCTCTGCCCAGAGAGACGCGCAACATCTTCAGAGACGCACGTGATCCTGAGGTTCAAGAGATCTCCGAGTTCCAGCACTTTGTCAATGCAACCACCGGTGTTATGTTGTTCAACTACGGCAGCACACTCTTCGTCAACCCGGTAGAAAGCTTCGCTTCCTTCGAGCACGCCGCTGCGCCTGAGGACTTTATCGTTAGCACTGACGATGAACTCCGCATTCACATCTGGGGGCAGATCAATTTCTCCACTGATTTACATGTAAGTCGTGAAGGCGAGATATACCTCCCTAAAATCGGCCAGGTACACGTCTCTGGTCTCACCTTCGCTGCCGTAAAGGCTCAGATCCGCGAAGCGATTGGAAGGGTATATAAAAACTTCGAATGCAGTGTCGACCTTGGCGAGATTCATACTATCCGCATTTACGTTACCGGACAAGCTCGCAGACCCGGTCAGTATACAGTTGGCGGGTTAGGCACATTGGTTGAGGCAATTTTCCGTAGTGCCGGCCCTTCAACCTCCGGCTCAATGCGTCACGTGCAGTTGAAGCGTGGTGGTAAGCTCATCTCCGACTTTGACCTCTATGCACTTCTCATCAAAGGAGACAAATCCGGTGATGTTCAACTGAAATCAGGCGATGTTCTTTACTTCGAGCCCATTGGTAATCAAGTAGCTCTCCTTGGCAGTGTGCAAATTCCAGCTATATATGAACTACGCAACGATGAATCAATTGCATCCTTACTCGAAATGGCCGGCGGAAGAACCGCAATTGCATCCAATGCACGCGCATCACTCGAGCGTATTGACAGTGATGGCAGCCGTCACGCCTTCACTCTCACGCTAAATGCTGAAGGTCTATCTATACATTTAAAAAATGCTGATATCCTCCGCATCGAGTCCATCGTCTCCAACTTCACTCAGTCCGTCACCCTGCGCGGTTCCGTAGCCACACCAGGCCACTACCGCTGGCACTCTGGCATGCACCTGAGCGAGTTGATGCCCGAACGCGAGGCTCTCGAAACTCGTGAGTATTGGTGGCATCGCACTGAACTCGGTCTGCCCGCACCAGAATTCGTAGAAACTACTGCTACGACTAACGCTGCCACTCAAGCACCTTCAGATATCCGCAAGCATGCGCAGACCGGTTCCATTGCTTCCAGTAACAGTGAGCAATTGGATAAGCATGCGCAGGTTCTACAATCCCGCTCGCAAACCAACTGGAACTACGCCGTCATTGAAAGACTCGACCCGAAGACCATGCGTTCTTTCCTAATACCTTTCGATCCAGGTCGCCTGGTTCTGAGCCATGACAGCAGCCAGGACTTAGAACTGGAACAGGGTGATGTTGTCACCATATTCTCTCAGGATGATTTGAATTTGCCCTCCATGCAACAAACAAAATACGTGCGTTTGGAGGGCGAGTTTGCACATGCAGGTATTTACAGTGCGGCGCCTGGTGAGACGCTGCGATCACTGGCCCTGCGTGCAGGTGGCTTGACCCCTAATGCATATCTCTACGGCTCTGAGTTCACACGCAAATCTACACGCATCCTTGAGCAGCAGCGCCTAGATGAGTACACCGCACGCATTGAACAGGAAATGCATCACAACACATTAGCTGCTGCAGGCCAGATGTCTGTGAGCGGCGCCAACAACAATGCCGCTGATACTACCTCGCTCAATCGTGATGTTCTTGATCACATGCGGCAGTTAAAAGCCTCCGGCCGCATTGTGTTGAATATGCGCCCTCAAAGTGCCGGTGTGGACGCACTGCCGGAACTGCCTCTCGAAGACGGTGATCGTCTTATCGTTCCAGCGCATCCCGCAACTGTGCAGGTCATCGGCGCAGTGATGAATCAAAATGCATTCCTCTACC
>DAHXOQ010000177.1 GCA_027364815.1 Acidobacteriaceae bacterium
CATCCTCATCGATACCTCAAATTTCAACGTCCACGAACTCCGTTCTCACATTCAGGCTCGCTTCGGCCCCGACGAAAAGGTCAAGCACCTCCTTGTTTCGTGTTTGAGCTTCGGCTTCAAAAATGGCGTCCCTGTCGACGCCGACCTTGTCTTTGATGTGCGCTTCCTACCCAATCCTCATTTCGTACCCGAGTACCGAAAGCTCACCGGCCGCGATCCCAAAGTTGCCGCTTTCGTCCGCAAATTTCCGCAGACCACTGAGTTCCTTGCCAAGCTCACCGACATGCTCCTCTTTCTTCTGCCGCACTACGTCGCGGAAGGCAAAAGCTACCTCACCATCGGCTTCGGCTGCACCGGTGGCCAGCACCGCAGCGTCATGATGGCCGAAGAAATGGCCAAACGCCGGAAACAATCCGGCTACTCCGTCAAAGCCGTTCACCGCGATATGCCACGTTGATTTTTCATCAGTAATCGTTGTCTACAATGGTCAGCATCTGAGGGGAAAAATGAGTACATTCTTCACTCCGAAATTCTTGGCTTTCATTCTTTTGCTCATAACTCAGCCAGGCGTCATTCCATCTGATGCATTGGGAAAATGGAAGGTTGGTTTGCCCTATTATCTTGGCCAGTCAATTGGTTTAACTTCGAAGCAGGAAGAGCAAATCAAACATCTTAGCATTAACATCACGCCGGATCGCATCGATGTCTGCGGGAAGCACTTGTCGATTGAGGCAGTTGAAATTCATCAGCTCTCAAGCAGTGATTTCATGCAGAAATTCAATTTTAAGCCGGAGTTGTTAGAGTTCAAGGCAAATGCGATCACAGAGATCAGCATTAATCCATTGCATACCATCAGCGTATGTCATGGTTTTACTGATCCCGGGACACATTTCTTTATTGCAGACAAACACATTGTGATTGAAGTGAATAATGATTATTTTCCACTGAAACCTGTCAATTAAATTTGCTGAGTCCAATGCGCCAAACATTTATTGCCGCCAAAGAAGAGTTGCTCTACACGCACGATTTAGTTGAAGCAATGGACGGTGGAAATATTGTACTTCAGCGATTCTAGTGAATCTCAATCAGCCAATTCACAACCCATCCAACCACCTCGCCATCAATTCTCTGATGTCATCCTCACTCTTTACCCACCCTCTCATCTTCCTCGCGCTTACCGAATCAAATTCACTTCCACCCTCACCCCTCACAATCCATAACACCGGAACCTTTACCTCGCGCGCTGCACTCGCAAGATCATACTTGTCTGCCACTAACCATCTTGCAGGAACCATTCGGCTTCGAGCATCCTTGAAGATCACCCCCACCGCATCCTCAAGCGGCCCATCAACCACCACACCACCCAACTCAGAATGTCTCGCCGTCAACTCCAGCGCCACATTCCCACCCAACTCTCTCCCCATTACAATCACATGTCCCGCATTCACATGCATTGTCCCAGTCAAATAATTCAATGCAGCCTCTGCATCCTCCAATTCACGCTTCTCACTTGGTCTCTCAAACCGGCTCTGTCCATACCCCCGCGGATCATATGCAAAAATATTCACGTCCACTGCATGTAAATCCTTCAACGCATCCACTGAATCTCCAAGATTACCCGTTGCTCCATGAATGTAGAGCACCGTCCACTGCGCCCTCTTAACTTCCGCGGTATCACTGGCTCCAATCCACCATCCTTTGAGCCGCGCCTCTCCCGCCCCATCCACATCAAAGCTCACCGAATCAAACTGCAATGCTAAAGCAGCCGGCGTCTTCACCACCTCCGAAGTCGGATGATAGAGCAATTGCCAGCTTCCCTGCCAGAAAAGCAAACAAAGTGTCCCCCAGGCAGCAACTGCAGCCATCATCACAACGACAGCGAGCATTTTTAAAATCCACAGGCCAGAAATCATCGGTGGATCTGGATTGTGTCTCTTAGTCGCTCCTGTTTTCTTTGAGGTCATTTCTCTGCCAGCACCTTCTTCACCGCTCTAACTACGCGCTCCACATCCTCATCCGTCGTCTGCCAGCTGCAAACGCTCACTCGCATCACGCGGCTTCCATTCCACTCGCTTCCCGTAAAAAACGCCTCGCCGCTCTTCGCAATTAGCGCAATCACCTCATCGGTCCGCCGCGAGTGATCGTCCTCAGTAGCGCCCTCGCGCCGATCCAAAAACTGTATCAACCCCTGGTTCAACGTCGGCTCACAAACCATACGCGCACCATCAAGCATTCCAATCCCAACCGTAATCTCATGCGCATACCTGCAGCAACGCTCAATCAAATCCGCAATTCCTGCTCGCCCCATCTGCCGTATCGCCGCATATGTGGGAAAGCCGCGCGCACGGCGAGAAAACTCAGGAGTCCAATCCATTTGGTCGCGCACTTCCTGTTGGTGGGTCAGATACGCCGCATGTTGTGCGAAGGCGTTGCGGTGAGCTTTGCGGTCACGAACAAATGCGAAGCCAGAGTCGTAAGGAACATTGAGCCACTTGTGCCCATCCGTCGCCCATGAATCCGCCAACTCCACACCAGCAACTTGATACTTTAATTTCTCACTGGCTGCCGCCCACAACCCAAATGCTCCATCCACATGCACCCACGCGCCCGCTTCTTTTGCTATCGGAATCAGCTTCGCAAAATCATCACTGACGCCAGTGTTAATCTCGCCCGCCTGCAAACAAACAATCGTCGGTCGCTCGCGCTTCACTTCCAATGCAGCCCGCAAAGCCTCAGCTTTCGTGCGTCCAAAATCATCCGTCTCCACTGGTTCAATCTGAGCGGTCCCCATCCCCAGAAACCGCACCGCACGGTCAACTGAACTATGCCGATGCGCATTGGCCACAATCCTTACCCGCGGCCCGCCTGAAAGTCCCAATGTCTCCACATCCCATCCCACGCGCTCATACACCGCATGCCGCGCCGCATTCAAACACGTCGCGTGCGCCATCTGGCATCCCGTTACAAATGCAAAACTCACCTCTTGCGGCAAGGCAAAAATTTCTTTCAGCCATTCACCTGCAACCTCTTCCGCAACCGCCGCTGCCGGCGCAACTGCATACAGACCCGAGTTCTGATCCCACGCCGATGTCAACCAATCCGCCGCCAGAGCCGCCGGAACCGCTCCGCCAATTACCCAACCGAAAAATCTTCCCCCCGCCGTACCATGCAGCCCGCCTTCGACATCGCGCACCAACTCGCTCACTACCCGCTCAGCCGGCAAGCTCTCATCATTAAGTGGTTTCTTCAGTTGTGCGCGCAGTTCTGTAACAGACGCCTGCGCCCCCACAGGTTGCGTAGCCAGTGTCGTCAAATGTGTGAGTGATGCCTCAAGGGCCTGGCTGAGTACTTGCGTGAAAGGAGATTGATTCTCTGACATTCTTCTAGCTTATCAACTGAGTACACGCAAAAATATCTGCATCTTGCAGCAAATTTTTCTATTCTCTAAACAAAAAGGGCCTCCATCAGTGGCCCTTCGTTTTGCTCAAATTATTTGCTGATCTTATCCAATTCCAAATTCAACTCTAAAACATTGACTCGCGGCTCGCCCAATACTTTGAACTGCCTTCCCGTCGTCTGCGCGTCTATGAGTTTTTTGACTTGCTCCACACTCAAGCCGCGTGCCTTGGCTACGCGCTCCGCCTGGAACTCCGCCGCATCTGGCGTAATATCCGGATCCAACCCAGAGCCTGAAGTCGTCACCAAATCAATCGGCACCGGCTTGCCCGCATTCTCCTTCGCCAGCTTGTCAATGTCGCCCTGGATCCGATCAACCAGCGCCTTGTTTGACTGCGCAAGATTCGATCCACCGGAGTTCGCCGCATCATAACCATTGCCTGCCGCTGAAGGCCGCGGATGAAAATATTTGTCGCTCGTAAAACTCTGCGCCAGCAACTCTGAGCCAATCACTTTGCCATCCTTCAGAATCAAACTTCCTGCAGCCTGGTGCGGAAACAGCATCGTCGCCAGCACTGTGACAAAGAGTGGATAACCGAGGCCAAGAATAGCCGCCGTCACTAACGTAAATCGAATTGAAGTCTTCCAAACAGATTGCACAATCAATCTCCTGAACTAATAAAAAATCACGCCAAATGTAACGCCACCAGAATCACGTCGATGGCCTTGATGCCAATGAAGGGCACAATGATGCCGCCAAGTCCGTAGACCAGCAGATTGCGTTGCAGTAAAGCTTCCGCCGACTTCGGCTCATACTTAACACCCTTGAGCGCCAGCGGAATCAGCGCAATGATAATCAGCGCGTTGAAAATCACCGCCGACAAAATCGCCGAGTGCGCCGAGTGCAGATACATAATGTTCAGCGCGTTTAGCACCGGGAAGACTCCGGCAAACATAGCCGGAATAATTGCGAAGTACTTCGCCACATCATTCGCAATTGAGAAGGTCGTCAATGCGCCGCGCGTCATCAAGAGTTGCTTTCCAATCTCCACAATCTCAATCAGCTTCGTCGGGTTCGAGTCCAGATCAACCATGTTGCCGGCTTCCTTCGCCGCCTGTGTGCCCGAGTTCATTGCAACACCCACATCTGCCTGCGCCAGCGCTGGAGCATCGTTCGTGCCATCGCCCGTCATCGCGACGAGTTTGCCCTTAGCTTGCTCGCGCTTGATCAGGTCCATCTTGTCCTTGGGTTTTGCCTCAGCCAGAAAATCATCGACGCCAGCCTCGCGCGCAATCACCGCTGCTGTAAGCGGATTGTCGCCCGTAATCATGATGGTACGGATTCCCATCGCCCGCAATCTTGCCAGGCGTTCCTTCAATCCGCCTTTGACAATGTCCTTCAAATAAACCACGCCCAGCGCTGTTGAGTTCTCTGCAACCACCAATGGCGTCCCACCCTGTCGCGCAATCTCTTCCACCTTGTCGCGCACGCGCTTCGGCAGCGGCGCACCCTGTTCTTCCACAAAGCGCGCAATCGCATCAATCGATCCCTTGCGAATCATTGCTCCCGGCAGATTCACGCCGCTCATTCTCGTCTGTGCGGTAAAAGGCACAAACTCTGCATGAATGCTGCTCATATCGCGACCGCGCAGATTGTACTTTTCTTTCGCCAGCACCACAATTGAGCGCCCTTCAGGCGTCTCATCAGATAACGACGACAATTGTGCCGCATCGGCCAAACGCTCCGGGCTCACATCCGGAGCAGGGAAGAACTCCGTAGCCTGGCGATTGCCCAGCGTGATCGTTCCTGTCTTATCGAGCAGCAGCGTGTTCACATCGCCAGCCGCTTCCACTGCGCGTCCGCTCATCGCCAACACGTTGTACTGAACCAGTCTGTCCATGCCCGCAATGCCAATCGCTGAAAGCAATCCGCCAATCGTCGTCGGAATCAAGCACACCAGCAGCGAGACCAAAACAAAAATCGATTGCTCTGCATGCGAGTACATTGCAAATGGCTGCAACGTCACCACAGCCAACAGAAACACAATCGTCAGGCCAGAAAGCAAAATGCTCAGCGCAATCTCGTTCGGTGTTTTCTGCCGTGTAGCGCCTTCCACCAGCGCAATCATGCGATCCAAAAATGTTTCGCCGGGGTTCGAGGTAATCTTCACCTTGATCCAATCCGAAAGCACCTTCGTTCCGCCCGTCACCGCTGACCGATCGCCGCCAGCCTCGCGAATCACCGGCGCTGATTCTCCCGTAATCGCCGATTCATCCACGCTTGCAACGCCTTCAATCACCTCGCCGTCGCCGGGAATCATCACGCCGGCAACGACGCGAACCTTGTCGCCCACACGCAGGTGCGAGCTGGGAATCTCCTCAATCTCGCCATTCGTCTTCAGCTTGTACGCAGTCGTCTCGGACTTCGCCTTGCGCAGCGCGTCCGCCTGCGCCTTGCCGCGGCCTTCCGCCATCGCTTCGGCGAAGTTGGCGAACAGCACCGTGAACCACAGCCACGCGGTGATCTGCAGGTTGAAACCGAAGTGTCCGGCGCCCCCCGCATGCGCCCCGCATAGCAGCAGCGTCGTAACAACGCTACCGACTTCAACGACAAACATCACAGGATTCTTCGCCATCAGCCGCGGGTTCAGCTTCTTCAGCGAATCCACCAGCGCGCGCCTCACAATCGCGCCATCGAACAGGCTCTTCTTTCCTC
>DAHXOQ010000178.1 GCA_027364815.1 Acidobacteriaceae bacterium
GGAATTTATTGAGAAGCGGCGGCTGAAGAAGCCGGAGAATGAGAAGGAAAGCGCGCGACTGATGCGGCGATTGGTGACGGCGGGGTTTTCAGTGGGTGTGATTTACAAGATATTGCGGCAGTGGGATGTTCCGGATGAGATGCTGATGGCGCTGGAGAATCTGGAAGAACCCAATGCTGATTTGGCGGCAGATGTGGGCGACGAAGTTTGAGTCTGGGCGCGTTCCGATTAAACTAGAAGAGCCATGAAAAAACTGACAGGTAACGAGATTCGCGCCGAATTTTTGCGCTTTTTTGAAACAAAGGGCCATCGCCCGGTCCATTCGTCTTCGCTGGTTCCGGCGAACGACCCCACGCTGCTTTTTACCAACGCGGGAATGAACCAGTTCAAAGATTTATTTTTAGGCGCGGAAAAGCGCGATTACAAGCGTGCTTGCAGCTCGCAAAAGTGCGTGCGCGCGGGCGGCAAGCACAACGATCTGGAGAATGTCGGCTTTACGCGGCGGCATCATACGTTTTTCGAGATGCTGGGGAACTTCAGCTTTGGCGACTACTTCAAGCGCGAGGCAATTGCCTATGCGTGGGAGCTGATTACGAGCCCGGAGTGGTTTGGGATTCCCAAGGACAAGCTGTATGTGACGATATTTGAGGGCGCTGACGGCGTACCGCGCGATACAGAGGCTGAGGAGTTCTGGGTTGCTGTGGGTGTGCCGAAGGAGCGCATCAAGGAGTACGGGCTCAAGGATAATTTCTGGCAGATGGGCGAGACGGGACCGTGCGGACCGTGCTCGGAGATCTTTTTTGATTTGGGCGTTGAGGCTTCGGAGCATGGGAAGGATCTTCCGTTTGGTGAGGATGACGCGCGGTATGTAGAGATCTGGAATTTGGTCTTCATGCAGTTTGACCGGTCGGCGATTGTGGACCCGGCGACGAAGACGACAAGTTACAAGCTGACGCCGCTGCCCAAGCCATCGATCGATACGGGAATGGGTTTGGAGCGCGTTGCGGCGGTGCTGCAGGGTAAGATTTCGAATTTTGAGACAGATTTGTTTACGCCGCTGATTCGAAGAGCAGCGGAGTTAGCGGGGATAGCGGAGACAGCGGAGTTAGCTCCGTTGGTAGCAATTGCCAGCTTGAGAATTATTGCCGATCACGCGCGTGCGGCGACATTTCTGATTAACGACGGTGTGCTGCCATCGAATGAAGGTCGCGGGTATGTGCTGCGCAAAATTCTGCGTCGCGGAATTCGGCATGGAAGATTGCTGGGTCAGGAGCAGCCGTTTTTGCATGAGATGGTTTTTGCCGTGCGCGATTTGATGAAGGGCGCGTATCCGGAGTTGATTGATTCGGCGGAGCGCGTGGCAAAGGTTGTGCTTTTAGAAGAACAGCACTTCGACAGGAATATCATGCCTTCATTGAGGAGGCTCGAACCTGAACTGCGTTTGATCGCACAGGAAAAGGAGAGACTTGGAATAACCGAATTTAATGAATTAAAACAAATCCAACTGGAGGGCTTGGATATTGTTCGAAGGGAAGTTAGCGAAGTAGCAGTGGATAAATTGTCTTCATTGGGCAATACTCCAATCACTATCGAGGGTGGAATTGGCACGTACCATCTCAATCCTGATTTGACGCGTAAATATCGCATACCATCTGACTGGCCAAAATACGTATGCAATACGGCCAATGTGAAGTTTGCGTCGTCAAAAGACGAAAATGATTTTCCAGAGACCTTACTTATAGGTGAGAAGGCATACAGGTATTACGATACTTATGGCTTACCACTCGATTTTATTAAGGATGCATGTCGAGATATCGGTGTCGAATTTGATTCTGAGGGTTTTGAACGCGTTTTCAATTTAGGGCAAGCAATGGCGCGCGCGAGTTGGAAAGGTGGAGCGCAGAAATCGGCGAGCCCGGTTTTCCGCGATCTGAGCAAGACGGTTTTTCTTGGCTACAAGCAGAATGTTGTGAATGGGGCGGAGGTGCTGGCGATCGTCAAGGACGGTTTGGGTGTGCCTGCGGCGAAGGCCGGTGACGCGGTTGAGATTGTGCTGGATCAGACGAGTTTTTATGCGGACTCGGGTGGCCAGGCTGGAGACACGGGAAGATTCACGAGCGCGGATGGAAATACGATTGTCGCGGAGATTGAAGGGTGCGTGGCTCCGGTGCAGGGAGTGAGGGCGCACAAGGCGGTGCTGAAGCAGGATCTTGCCGTTGGCGATCATGTACGGACGGTTGTTGACAGTGACCGTCGCAATGCGATCCGGCGCAATCATACGGGTACGCATTTGCTGCATGCGGCGCTGAGGCAGGTACTGGGGACGCATGTGAAGCAGGCGGGTTCGCTGGTGGATAACACGCGGCTACGTTTTGATTTTTCGCATTTTGCGCAGGTTGCGCCGGAGGAGTTGGAAGAGATTGAGAGCATCGTGAATCGCGAGGTGCTGGTCAACACGGCGGTCGAGACGATTGAGGATGTGCCGATTGATGTGGCCGTGAATGAGTTTCACGCGATGGCGCTGTTTGGCGAGAAGTATGGCGACAAGGTGCGCGTGGTGAAGCTTGCGGATGGTTTCTCGACGGAACTTTGCGGCGGTACGCACACGGCGGCGACGGGTGAGATTGGGCTGATCAAGATTGTGAGTGAGGGTTCGGTTTCATCGGGTGTGCGGCGTCTGGAGGCAATCAGCGGAATGGGTGCCTTGGATGAGTTCAGGCGCGATTATGAGGTTGCGCAGTTGGCAGCGCAGGTTGCGCCTTCTGGTGCGTCGACTCCCGCTGAGGCACTGAGTTTGAAGCTGGCGTCGCAGGATGAGGAACTCAAGAAATTGCGCCTGGAGCTGGACGAGGTGCGCATGAAGTCAGCGTCGGGCACACTCGATGAAGCGCTCTCGAAAGCTGGGGACGTGAAGGGCGTGAAGCTGGTGACGGTCAGGGCTGATGCGCTTGATCGTGGCCAACTGAGAACACTCGTCGACAATCTGAAACAGAAGATAGGCGAGGGAGTCGTGGTGCTTGGCTCGGCGCAGCCTGAAGGGAAAGTTGCGATTATTGCTGGTGTAACACCTGGACTGATTCAACGGATTCAGGCGGGGAAGATCGTCGGCGCGGTAGCGAAGTTTGTCGGCGGGTCTGGCGGTGGAAAAGCGGAGATTGCTGAAGCCGGCGGCAAAGATCAGACGCAGATTGATGCGGCACTGGCGGCCGCAAAGAGTGTGGTGGGTGAACTGCTCGCGTGATGCGGCTCACTCGAACTGAATTGCCGGCCCAATTAATCTGAAGAAAAGATCAGGGACGAGAGAACAAACTATGAGCACAACGAACCGCAAAATCAGTGAGCAACTTCAGCAACGCGCCGAGCGCTTTTTCCCGGGCGGGGGCAACTCGCCGGTGCGGGGTTTTCGCTCCGTTGGCGGTGCGCCTCCATTCATCGCGCGAGCTGAGGGTGCGTGGCTTTTTGATGCGGACGGCAATCGCTACATTGATTATTTTGGCTCGTGGGGGCCGATGATTCTGGGCCATGCTTTTCCGCCTGTGGTTGAGGCGATTGAGCGCGCAGCACGGAATTCGACGAGCTATGGCGCGTCGACGGCGGCTGAAGCGGATCTTGCCGAGCGTGTTGTGGCGTGTTATCCGGCGATTGAGAAGATGCGTTTTGTGAGTTCGGGAACTGAAGCGACGATGAGCGCGATTCGTTTGGCGCGCGCGGCGACGGGACGCAAGCTCATTATCAAATTTGAAGGTTGCTACAACGGCCATGCTGACGGGTTGCTGGTGAAGGCTGGCTCGGGTGTTGCGACGCTTGGGATTCCGGGGTCGGCTGGAGTGCCGGAAGAGATTGCGAGCCTGACGCTGGCGCTGCCTTACAACGATTTGGGCGTGCTGGAAGGAGCGTTTGGCGCGCATGCGGGCGAGATTGCTGCTGTGATTCTGGAGCCGGTGGTGGGGAATGCGGGTTGCATTGTTCCTGCGGATGGGTATCACGCGGGTGTGCGCAAAATTACACGCGAGTATGGCGCGCTGCTTATTGTGGACGAGGTGATGACGGGATTCCGCGTGGCGCCGGGTGGCGCGACGGAGCTGTATGGACTCGAACCTGATTTGATTACGCTGGGCAAGATTGTCGGCGGCGGATTGCCGGTGGGAGTTTATGGCGGCAAAGAGAAGCTGATGAATTTGATTGCGCCGCTGGGGCCGGTTTACCAGGCGGGAACACTGAGCGGCAATCCGCTGGCGATGGCAGCGGGGTTGGCGACGATTGGTTATTTGCAGGAGCACAAGGCGGAGGTTTACGCGAAGCTTGAGACGAGCAGCAAGGCCGTTGCCGAGGGTGTTGCGGCCGAAGCGAAGAAGGCGGGCGTTGCGCTAACGACGAATCGTGTGGGCGCGATGTGGACCTGGTTCTTTACCTCGAGTCCGGTGCGCAATTATGACGAGGCGGCGACGAGCGATACGGCGAAGTTTGGAAAATTTCACCGCGCGATGCTGGATAGCGGCGTGTGGTTGCCGCCCTCGCAATTTGAAGCGATGTTCCTGAGCACGGCGCATGGTGAAGCAGAGATTCAGGCGACGATTTGTGCGGCGCAAGAGGCGTTCAAGACAATTTAATTCAAGTTAATATTTATACCCAGGTGTCGAGCGTGACGAACTGGTGCGACTTTTTGAATTGGCTGATGATGCGTTTGGTGGCGGTTATGGACGGGCCGCGGTTGGCAGTTGGATCGATGTGGCTGCCGTCGTGCAGAACGATGTTCGAGGCCATCCCCTTTTGCTGATTCATTTCAATCTTTGCAATTAATTTGCACGCGATGGATTCTGCGTCGGGGTTTGACCAATCGCTGGTCATGGCGTTCCACGTGACGGGTGTGAGGCCGAGTGAGCGCGCGATGCGCAGGACCTCTGGACGTCGTGCGCCAAAAGGCGGGCGGAAGAAACGAATCTCTTTGCCAATGGTGGCTTCGAGGGTTGCCTTGGTGCGAACGAGTTCATTGCGAACGCGTGCGGCCGGGGTGAGGGCGAGGTTGGGATGGTGCCAACTGTGATTGCCTATTGTGTGGCCAGCGGCGGAAATTTGGCGGACGAGGGCGGGGTTGCGTGCGGCGTAGCTGCCAATGAGGAAGAACGTGGCACGGATGTTCTGGCGGGCGAGAATGTCGAGGAGTTGCGGAGTCCAGTCGGGGTTAGGGCCGTCGTCGTAGGTGAGCGCGAGTTCGCCGGGCTTGTTAGGCGCGATCAGTGTGGGACCGAAGATTTGCGAGGTGGGCCAGAGCGCGGCGTAGGAGAGCGCGCCCCATGCGAGGCCAGTGGTTGCTAGCGTGGCACCAGCGACGGCGAGCGCGGGCACAAGTGCGGTTGCCGTCAGCAACTCAGCACTTAGACGATCGATTGTCTCCGGTATTGGTGTAAACATCTCTGTATCCAGTGTAAAGTGTGACGGTTGAAAGCGATAAATGAAAGCCTTCAGCGGGTAAACTGGAAGCATGTTAAGAGTGAAATTGCTGGAGTCGGGGGCGCGATTGCCTGTGGTGGCCCATCCTGGTGAGGATTTGGGCTATGACGTTTTTGCGTTTGAAGGCGCGGTGATTGGCGCGGGGCAGACGGAGCGATTAAGAACAGGGATTGCGGTTGAGGCGCGCGAGCCTGTGACGGGCAAGCCGCTGGGATTACTGGTGCGTGACCGGTCATCGATGGCGGCGCGCGGGTTGGCGACAACGGGCGGCGTGATTGATGCGGGTTATCGCGGAGAGATTCTGATTTTGATGACGAACCTGAGTGCGCAGATAGTGGAGATTAAGTCAGGCGAGAAGATTGCGCAGATGATTCCAGTGCCGGTGCTGACTGGCGTTGTGGAAGAGGTTGCGGATCTGGAGGATTCGAAACGGGCGGAAAAGGGATTTGGAAGTTCTGGGCGGTGAGTTCTCATCGCCCGCAAATTTGCGCTTAAAAAATCCTAGAGAATGTTGACGAGGTCCGCTTCTGAGGGGCCGTGGTGGGAGCCCATTTGGCCGCCGGGTGAAGTGAGGAGTGTTTGCGGCGTGCGCCAGTGGTCGATGTAGCTGATCTGGTGGACGCAGCTGATGGTGCAGTTGGGGGCGCAGG
>DAHXOQ010000179.1:0-274 GCA_027364815.1 Acidobacteriaceae bacterium
CTCGTCCACGTTGCCACTGACGGCAAATCATACGGCCATCATCACAAGCACGGCGAAATGGCGCGCGCCTACGCCCTCCTCCTGCTCGACAAGGACAAGCAGGTCAAGCTCACCAACTACGCCAGCTATCTCGAAATGTTTCCTCCGGAGATGGAAGCTGAAGTCGTCGAGAATAGCTCCTGGAGCTGCATTCACGGCGTCGAGCGCTGGCGTTCCAACTGCGGTTGCAATGGCGGCAAGCCCGGATACAACCAACTCTGGCGCGCCCCCCTGC
>DAHXOQ010000179.1:284-6099 GCA_027364815.1 Acidobacteriaceae bacterium
CGGGATGCTCGCGACAAGCTGCGCGACAGCCTTGCGCCCTTGACTGAAGAACTCGGCAATCATTTGCTTCAAAATATTTGGGATGCGCGCGATGCCTACATTCAAGTCATCCTCGATCGCCGTCCTGAAGTCGTCGACGCATTTCTCGACCGCTTCCAAAATCCAGCGCTCGGTCGCCCGTTGAATCCTGATGAGCGCGTCCGCGTACTTGAGCTCATGGAGTTGCAGCGTCATGCGCAGCTCATGTACACAAGCTGCGGCTGGTTCTTCGATGACATCGCCGGCATTGAAACCGTCCAGATCATCGCCTACGCTGGGCGCGTTCTCCAACTCGCCAGAGATATTTTCGGCGAGCGTGGAGTGCGCAGTGAGCTAATCGGCCAAATCGAAAATAACTTCATCGAGATAATGAGCCAGGCACGCTCCAATGATCCTCGCGCAGGCAATGGCGCTGATATCTACAACCGCAACGTCCTCGCCAACGCCCTCGCTCTCGAACCCATCGCCGCGCACTACGCCATCAGCTCAGTCTTCTCCAACTACGGCGATGAAACCGATCTCTTCTGCTATCGAGTCCACCGTCTCGCCCATGACCTCACCACCTCCGGCCGCGGAAAACTCGCTCTCGGCCGCGCTGAAGTCGAATCCCTCATCACCGAAAAAAAGCAGGTCTTCGTCTACGCCGTCCTCCACTTCGGCGATCAGAACATTACCGCCGCCCTCAAGCCCTACCTCGATTCAGACGCCGCCTCCTTCGCAACATTCTCTGAGCAGGCCATCAACAGCGTTCAGCAGGCAAACTTCCCTGACGTCATTCGCTTGCTCGATCGCTACTTCGGCAATATCGATTACTCGCTCACTTCGCTCTTCAAGGACGAACAGCACAGGATCGTTCAGTTGATTCTCAAATCGACTCTCCAGAGCATCGAAACATCGATGACCACCATCTATGAGGACCACGCCAGCCTCATGCGCTATCTCTCCATCGCCGGTCTGCCCAAGCCGCCAGCTCTCGCCCTCGCCGCAAGCTTCGCCGTCAATGCGGGAATTCGCAGCACCCTCGAGAGCGACCCCATCGACCCCGCCGTCCTCAAATCCTACCTCGAGCTCGCCAAGGCCGACGATGTGCAGCTCGATTCCGCGATCCTCGGCTACATCGCCGACGAGCGCATGAAGATGGCCATGCACGATCTCCAAATGAGCCCGGGCTCTTTCGAACATCTCGACCGCGCGCTCAATCTCGCCCGCCTGCTGCTCCTCCTTCCGTTCCCGCAAAATCTCTGGAAGGCGCAAAACATCTGGTACGAAATTCACCGCGGTATGAACTACACCATCGCAGGCCTCAGTATCGAAAACCGTCCGCGTTGGGACGAAGGCTTCAGCGCCCTCGCCGACTGCCTCTCCATCGACGCAAAAACCATCATGGTAGAAGACGCCACCGCAGAAACCACCGGAGATTAATCAGCACGATTCAAAAACAAAAAGGCGCGGATCGATTCCGCGCCTTTTCTTTCTTCTTTTGTTTTTCCGTCCTACCTAAGAATTGGGCGCCCCATCCTTGCGCTTTTTCTTAGCGCATGGGTGGGCCCATATTAATTTTCTTGCGGTAAAAAATTAATTCTTTCTATCCACCAAATACCGCGCCACTGCCTTCAAGCCTTCCGCCTTCTCGCCGTATGGCTCCAGCGCAGCAAACGCTTCGTCAATCAACTCCGCCGCCTGACGCTTGCTCTCCTCGACTCCGAAAACCGCCGGCCACGTTGCCTTCTCTGAATCCAAATCTTTTCCCGCCGTCTTTCCCAGCGCCGCAGAATCCACTGTCACATCCAGAATATCGTCTACAATCTGAAACGCCAGTCCCGCTTTGCGGCCAAACAAATCCAGCCGCGCCAAATCCGCATCCGTCGCGCCAGCAAACACTCCGCCCGCCACTATGCTCACGCGTATCAGCGCACCCGTCTTCGCGCGATGTATCGCATTCACCAATTCCGCCGTCGGCTTCGCGTGCTCGCTCTCAATATCCAGCACCTGCCCGCCGATCATTCCTTCAACCGTTCCCACCGCATTCGCAATCAGCGCAATAATCTTCACCGTCGCTTCCGCCGGCGCAGCCAGATTCGCCAGCACCTCAAACGCGCGCGTCTGCAGCGCATCACCGGCGAGTATCGCTATCGCCTCGCCATATACAACGTGGCACGTCGGCTTCCCGCGCCGCAAATCATCATTATCCAGCGCCGGCAAATCTTCGTGTATCAGTGAGTAAGTATGCAGCATCTCAAGCGCCGCGCCCAGGTTGGCAATTCCCTCGGGCACGCTTCCGCAAATCGTCCGTGCCGCCTGGTAAGCAAGCACCGGCCGCAACCGCTTCCCACCCGCAAATGTCGAGTGGCGCATCGCCGCATGAATACTGGCTGGTACTACTGTCGCCGCAGGCAACAGCCGTTCAAGCGCCGCATCCGTCTCCGCAGCGCCCTGGCTCACAAGTACTTTAATATCGACTGGCATCACATCCATTTTACATCGTTGTTATAACTTGACTCGCCACAGCATTGCCGCGCTTCCTTCTCTCCATCCACCACATCCCTGTCAAAATCGGCAAACTCATCACCGACAAAATCCGTCCCCAAAACACATCCCGCGTCGTCATCCAATCAATCGCTATCTCGTTCGTCCCCTCGCTCACCGGAATCGCAATCAGCCCATCATCGCGCCTCACCAAATTCTCAACCGGCTTCCCATTCAGCATCACGCGCCACGCCGGATACGCGCGCAATCGCAAAATCAGCGTCCCATCATCATCTGTCACCGCCGTCATGCGCTTGTGCTCTCCACGCCATGCCGCCGCAGTGAATGTAGCATCGCACGTACCCTGTTCCTGATCCCACGCCGGCGTCGTATCCGCCGCGCCATCGCCCAGCTTCGTCATCGGATCGCTCACCAGGCACGCGTCAGGAAGGCTCGTCGCAACAAGCGCATTGTCCGCGCTCTTCGGCGTGTACTCGTCCGTGCCCTCAACGCCAAGTCCCGAACTGATGCTCGCAATCTGCCCGCCTATCGAATCATCCTCGTCGCATGTTTGAGAAAACACCAGCCCCGACCCCGCCGTCACCATCAAAAAAATCAGCGCCCATCCTCCCACAATCAACACCCGCAGCCATCGCCGCGCCGCCACCGAAGCCGCCGCAAGAAAAATCGCCATCGGTGCCTCAACAAGCAGCAACAACCTCCACGGAAACTGTAAAAAATCCAGCTTCGGCAAATGACGCCATACAAAATCTGCAAAAGGGAATTGCATAACCAGCACCACCGCCGGTATCGCCGCCAGCACCATCAACCCGCGCCGCGTCACCCTCTCAAGTTGTCCTCGTGCCAACGCAATCGCAAACCCCACCAGCGTCGCCGCAATCATCACCACCAAAATAACCGACGCCGCCCACAGCACCTCGGCGTGAAACGCCATATCCGAAGCCGCATGTTTTGCAAACAGCCAGCTATCCTCTACGCGCATCCCTGCGCCGATCGCCTGTGCAATATCAATCCACCGCTGCTCATACGCCGCCGGCAAAATATAGATCGCCGCCGCCATCATCCCATCAGCCAACGCTATCACCGCGCGCGCCACCGGCCACCAATCACGCTCCACCCACGCCGCAATCGCCGCAACAAACGCCAGCAGGTAGCAAGCCATCACCGCAGCCGGCGCATTCGTCAGCCACACCGCCGCTATCGTCAACGCCAGCGGCAGCGTTGACCCATCAAAAATCTTCGCCGCCAGCTTCCCGCTCGCTGCATTTTTCTGCCGCAACGCAAACAGCGCCACCAGCGGAATCAGCGCACCGCTGGCAAGCTCGCTGAACGCTGAACGTTCAAATGCGTTGAACATTGTGTACCCGGAAAATATCGCAATCGCCCCGGCCAGCGTTGCCGTTCCATCCCCAAACCACTCCCGCGCCAACGCCCTCACGCTCAACCCTGTCGCCGCAAGCAGCATCCAAATCAGCATCGGCGTCGCCAGGCCCCATCCAAATACCACGCCTAGCGCAGCGCCCAGGACCCACGTCACCGGCGGATAAAATACAAATCGCGGCTCGCCCGCGCCCCAGTTCGGGCTCTCTGCCCAATGCGGATAAAGCACCCCGCTCTTCCACCCTCGTGCAATCTCATACCACGACTCAAAATGAAAATCGAAATCATGCCCGCACGACATCCCACGCACAAAGTACGGTATCCACGCCAGCCCCGCTGCTAAAAAAATCAGTGCAGGGCCGGTGAACTTCGATTCACTGAGCCAGCCAAAAGTTTTTGAAACTGCCGCGCGTATTTTTTTTAATGCCATCATGCTCTTCTACGGTTCCAGCCGCAGCGTATGTGTCGTTTGTTGATTCACCGCTCCCGATGAAAACGGCAGCGCGAATGTCGTCCCGTTGTACCAGTCACTCCACTGATCTTTGAAATACGCACTGTACGGATTCCCGCTCTCACCCAGCGTGATATTTTCCGTCGACCCATCCACGTTATTCCAATCCATCGTGAATCTCTGCGACGGCCCAAACGCCTGCCCGCTAACCTGTTTCACCGTCGTCCCGTCTCCTGAGAGCGGCAACGGCCCTATCTCTGCAACCCGCCCCGCCAGCGGCAAAAACGCACTGAGTGGGTGTTTCAAATCCACAACGTGCCAGCTCCCATACGTCCAGTCGGTCACATTTCCCGGCGCGTGTTCCAGCGCTTTCGTCACCACTGCCGTCAAAAACGCATCCCAGCTTTTATAATCCTTCGGTAGCCAATCCGGATTCGCGTGCATCACGATCTCTTCCATCGCGGTACCCGATTCAGCCCACGTATACTCCTTTGCCGCATCGCCCAATCTCGGTGTCAGCAGCATCACACGCATCTCCGTCTTCGTCCACGCCACTACCGACGCCGCCGGTGAATTCGCATCCATGCGTCCGTCCCAACTGCGCATCAAATCCGCCGCCTGTTTCAACTGCTGCGTCGGATTCTGCGAGTGATCTATCGCATACGCAAATCTGTGCGCCAGCTCCTGGTTCACCTCGCTGTAAATATCCGTCTGCGCGGCAATCATATCCTTCTCCGTCAACTGCTCTCTTCCATCCAGCATCTTGTAAATCCGCTCTATGCGGTACGGGTCCACCGTCTCAAGCGTCAACTGATACGGCGATTGCGCAGTCGTTACGCGCGCATTTGCTGTCGCCACAAATCCTGACGGCGGATCAATCACGTGCGGTAACCCGTCAAACGGTATGAATCCATTCCACTCATGCGTCCCATCGCCAGCCGCCACAATCTTTCCCACCAGCCCCGCTGGCCGCATCGGCACTTTCCCAATCGCGTGGTAAGCAATGCGCCCCTGGTCGTCCGAGTAAACAAGATTCTGCGTCGGGAAATCCCACCCCGCAATCGCGCTCTCAAACTCGCTCCAATTCGCCGCCTTGTTCATCGCGTAAATCGCATGTGCCGGAGCCGTCACCGTCGCATCATAAAAATTCCACTTCAATGCAATCGCCCGCTTATCCACTTTGAATAAGGGATTCAATAGCGGCCCGTGAGCCGTCTCCTGAACATCAAGCTTTACGTTCTCGTCCCAACGCACGGTAATCAACTCGTGCTCAACCTTCAGCGGCTTCCAGCTTCCATCCGCGGCGCGGTAATTTCCCTTGCCGTCGAGCGCCTCCAAATACAAATCCTGCACATCCGCATAAAGCGCCGTGTATCCCCACGCCACATGTTCGTTGTGCCCCTCCACCACAAACGGAACACCCGGCAGCGTCACTCCTGTTGCGGGATATCCCGGCGC